>JBLHLN010000239.1:0-4113 GCA_047620565.1 Woeseiaceae bacterium | reverse complement strand
CAAGTTTCGCGAAAGATTGGTTTACCATTCACGCTGATATTCGCGATTCTGATGCTGACTACTTTTCTACCTGAGTTGGCGACGTACTTGCCTGACCTGCTGATGCCTGACACTTTTGCGGAATGAGCGGAATAATTTATGACCAAATTCGCAGGCACATACACCGTCACCATTACTCCGTTTACAGCGGATGGTCGAAAAGTGGAAGGGGCTGTATTGACGGATTTTATCGAGTGGCAAATCGAGCAGGGAGTACATGGCCTTGTTCCGGTGGCGAGTACCGGTGAGTTTCTGTCGCTTTCGGACGATGAACGTCATTACGTTGCCAAAACAGTCATCAATACGGCTGATAAGAGAGTCCCGGTTATCGTTGGTACGGGCGCTGAATGTACCTGGGATGCCGTGCGCTATAGTCGTGAGGCAGAGGATCTTGGCGCCGACGGAGTGATAGTTATCCCCCCGTTCTATAGCACGCCAACTGATGATGAACTCTTCCAGCATTTCGAAACTATTGCCGAAGCGATATCCATACCGGTCATGTTGTACAACAATCCGGCGACATCGAATGTTGATATGCAACCAGCATTGGTCGCCCGACTGTCTGAGATCGACAACATCTCCTATATAAAAGAATCGACGATGGATGTGACCCGGGTGCGCGACATTATCCGCTTGTCGGACAACAGAGTGACAGTTTTCGGCGGCATCATGGGCTACGAATCCTTCCTCAACGGTGCACTTGGCTGGACCGCTGTCGGCTGCAACCTGATGCCGAAGGCGTTTTCTGACATGTATCGACATTGTGTGGAAGACGTCGATCTTGATAAAGCGCAAACTTTGTATCAGGCAATTCTCCCCGTAATAGAACTGGTCGGGCAACATCGATATGTGAGCGCGACCAAGAAAGCACTGGAGCTCATGGGTTTACCTGTTGGGCCACCGCGCCCACCCAGATTACCTGCTGCCGGTGAGGATCTTGCCTGGGTCGAACGAACGGTCCGTAATCTTGGGCTGACATTCAGTTAAGGAGGCCAACAAAAATGTCTGAACTGGATCTGATAATAAAGAACGCCAACATTGCAACGGCGACTGATTCATTCATCGGCGATATAGGAATCCGCAACGGCCGGATCGCGATGCTTGGTGAACTGGATTCCGGAGCGGCGCAGGTCATCGATGCAGAGCAACGACTGGTGACGCCAGGCGGAGTCGACGCGCACTGCCATCTGGATCAGCCGATGGGTGACGGCTCGATTATGGCTGACGATTTTGCTACCGGGACGGTCTCCGCTGCTTGTGGTGGCACCACCACGGCAATTCCATTCGCATGTCAGCAGAAGGGCCAAAGCCTGCGTGCAGCCATAGACGACTACCATCAGCGCGCTCATGAAAAGCCGGTGATCGATTACGCATTTCACCTGATCATTTCGGATCCGACGCCCGATGTTTTGCAGCGCGAATTGCCGGAACTGATTCGCGAGGGTTATACACACTTCAAGATCTATATGACTTATGACGATCTGAAGCTCAATGACCGGCAAATTCTGGACTTGCTTGCTTTGGCCCGGCGCGAGGGCGGGCTACCGATGATCCACGCCGAGAATGACGATTGCATTGCCTGGCTGACAGATATTCTTGAAGAGGCCGGCAAGATTGAGCCGCGCTTTCATGCTGAGTCGCGTCCGCCGGTTATCGAACGGGAGGCGGCGCATCGGGCCATATCACTGGCGGAACTGGTTGATGTCCCGGTTTTGATCGTGCATGTGTCGAGTAATGCGGCAATGACGCAAATACAGGAAGCACAGGCCCGCGGAATTCGTATTTTTGCCGAGACGTGTCCGCAATACCTGTTTCTGACGGCCGATGATCTGGCTATGCCGGGATTTGAAGGGGCCAAGTGCATCTGCAGTCCGCCGCCACGCTCGGTTGAAGACCAGCAGCACATCTGGCGTGGTTTGAGAACGGGCGTTTTCCAGATTTTTTCATCAGATCACGCGCCGTTTCGATTCGATGACCCGAAAGGAAAGCGCAACGCCGGTCCTAATGCGAAGTTTCGGGCCGTGCCGAATGGCGTGCCGGGAATAGAAACTCGCATGGCGTTGCTCATGTCGGAAGGGGTGCTGCAACAACGAATCGATATTCATCAATACGTGTCGCTGACTGCCACGGCACCGGCAAAATTGTATGGCCTGTATCCGCGAAAGGGGACGATCGCGCCAGGTGCAGATGCAGACATCGTAATCTGGAATACCGATCTCGATTTCACGTTGACCAACGGTATGCTGCATCACAATGTCGACTACACGCCTTACGAGGGAATGCAATTGAACGCCTGGCCGCACATTGTCCTGTCGCGAGGAGATATCGTTGCCAAAGATGGAAATTGTCCGGCAAAGCCGGGCCGCGGTGAATTTCTGCTTTCAAATTCGCAAAGGCCTGCGGGCAAGCAACACCGCAAAGTGGCGTGATTCGGAGAGATGAACAACCAGCAAACAAAAAACCCGCAAACAAAAGACCCGACCGCAGAAATATTGTCTTACCTGAAAAAGCTGGTCTCTATATCGACCGCTTATCCACCGGGTGACACGTCGCAGGTAGCCAGCTATCTCAAGGATTGCCTGGCGTCTATGGGCTACACGACTGACTTGTATGCCCGGGTGGCAGGCATGGACAATATTGTTGCGACTATGGGCAGTGGATCACCGTCGCTGGTATTCAACGTCCATGTCGACACGGTCGATGCCGGGGATCTTTCGCTCTGGGCGCATTCGCCGCTCAAGGCAACCGTAGAAGATGGTTTTGTTTACGGTCTTGGCTCGGCCAACTGCAAAGGTAGTGGCGCTGTACAGCTTTGGCTGGCGAATGAGATTGCACGGCGCGGCGGTCCGCGCAATGGAACCGTAACTTTTACATTCGTAACTGACGAAGAAAGCCTGGGCCCGGACGGCATGTACTTTCTTCGTGACCAGGGAATTGTGAAACCGGACATGCTGTTGCTGGGGGCACCGACTGACAATTCGTTGATAACTGCGGAACGCGGTGTGCTCTGGGTTGAGATAATCACAAATGGCAAGCCCGCGCATGCCGGTCAACCTGAGGATGGTGACAATGCGATATTGAGAATGATGCGCATCATCGATCGCATAAACAATGAAATGTCTTCCCGACTCAGTCAGCGGATCGAAGGCGATATGCGATCAACGATGAATATTGGCAAAGTACAGGGCGGCAGGAATACGAATGTTGTGCCCAGTCAATGTATTGCCCAGATTGATCGCCGACTCCTGCCATCCGAAACGGTGGATCAGGCGTTCGCGGAGCTCGTTTCCATAATTGAGTCCGTAGGTGAACCGAAAGAAATGGTCAGCGTTGAAAAATTTCGCGGAACGGATGGATTCAACGGCGACAATAGCGGCCCGCTCGTGTCAGCGCTTTCTCAAGCGATCCTGGATGCGACCGGCACACCAGCGCGCTATGAAGCGGCAATCGGTGTCAGTGACGGTCGATATTTTTCAAACGACGGTATCGAAATCGTAAATTTTGGCCCGGGCATCGGCAGCGAAGGACATGCCAGCAACGAATCAGTATCAATAGAATCGCTGACGACCAGCGCGCTGATTCTTGATCAGGCATTCGCCGCCCTAATTGGCTATTCTTCATAGATAATCCTGTCTCGAACGTCGCTCTTATGCCACGCCTGCAACATGAAAATTTTCTCAAGCAAGGATCCGATTGCCAGATCGAGTTTGAGGGCGTGCACATTGACGCCATTGCAGGAGAGAGCATAGCGGCAGCGCTGACAGCTGCTGGCAAACTTGCGTTAAAACGCGACAAAAGTGGTGCAGCGCGCGGGTTTTTCTGCGGCATGGGCGCATGTCTTGACTGCCAGGTTTCTATCGACGGTGGTCCGGCCCAACGTGCATGCCTGACGAAAATTCAGCCGGAAATGAAAATCCGATCGCTAAACTACCTGGCCAGGACTTCGCCATATCGAAGCGATGGGCCGCAGCGACAGTCGGTGGCAATGGAATGCGACGTTCTGGTTGTCGGTGCCGGGCCAGCTGGCATGTCTGCAGCGGTTCAGCTCGCCGAAGCCGGAGTCAACACAATTGT
>JBLHLN010000238.1:0-4120 GCA_047620565.1 Woeseiaceae bacterium | reverse complement strand
AGCAGCGGAACAACGCACTTTTCAATCATCGACGGTGACGGCAATGCCGCAGCATTGACAGCATCCGTCGGCGCGCCCTTTGGCTCGACCCGCTGGGCTGAGGGATTCGTGCTCAACAACCAGATGTCAGACTTCGACACGGAATATCATGCGGGCGACGCGCCGCGCGCCAACGCGATCGCGCCAGGTAAAAGGCCGCGATCTTCAATGTCACCGACTATTATTTATGATGACCAGCGCAATGTTCGTATGCTGACAGGCTCGCCGGGCGGCAATTCAATTCTTGCGTATATTGCAAAAACAATCGTAGGGGTCTTCGACTGGGAAATGTCTGCGCAGGAAGCCGTTGACTTTCCCAATATTATTGCCAGAGGCCCGCAAGTACGCGTAGAAGTTTCTACAGATCGCGGTAAGGAATTTGCGGACGAACTGGCATCGCGCGGTTATAACGTCAAAGAGAGTGACGGTGAAAATTCCGGCTTGCACGTAATTGTCGTGCGTCCGGAACTTCTCGATGGAGCTGCGGACAAACGTAGAGAGGGTGTTGTACTGACGACACCAAAAAACTAGCCTTCGCTAATCGAAAAGAGACTGATTCGCATTCATTAAGAATCTTTTTCTTTCGACTTGAAAGACAGGAAGCGCGCCTGTATATCGACTAGTCAACAACTTGGATCGCACAACCGGGCTCAACATCGATGGTCAGTCAAACGATTTATTTTCTACGAAAATTTCGCGCGGAATTTTTGCTTGTCTTCATTCTCGCCGTAAGTACAAACACCACTGCAAATCCTGATTTCGACCTAGCACAATATCGCGGCAAGGTCGTGGTTGTGGATTTCTGGGCATCGTGGTGTGTGCCCTGCCGGCGATCATTTCCATGGTTGAACGAGATGCACGAGAAGTACGCCGATGACGGCCTCGTCATTGTCGGCGTAAACATGGACGCGAGCGACACCGATGCACAAACATTCCTTGCAGAATTTCCGGCGCTGTTTCAGATCATTAATGATCCGGACGGCGACCTGGCACGTGAGTACGACGTCATTGCGATGCCAAGCTCATATGTCATTGGTCGGGATGGCACGCAGGTAGCGAGGCACCTGGGATTTAAAGTCAAGCGCCAGGAAGAGTACGAAGCGCTGTTATTGGAGACGCTCACGAAATGAAATCGAGAATCGAGTCTGTGCTGAAACTGGCAATTCTTATTGCCGTTGTTATTTCTTTATCGGGTTGCGGCTCGATGGGTGTGGAACCCTGGGAACGTGACGTGCTTGCCAAAGATGAAATGCAGTTGGTGTCCGATCCGCTGGAAGCAGCGATTGACGATCATATTTATTTCAGTAAAGAAGCCTCCAGTGGTGGCAGAGGATTTGGCGGTGGTGGCTGTGGCTGCAACTGACAAAAAGACGCTGGCAGTATCCCTGGCCGCGGCTACCTGCACGTTGCTGGGAACTGCTCCGGTAAACACCGTGCAGGCACAGGAAGAACCCGGCTGGACTTTCGACACTGCACTCCTTTATTACAATGAAGACAACGACCGCGTTCAGGACATTAGTGTCAATCTGCTCGGCGTGAAGAGATTTGTAGATGACCGGATTCTGACTCTCGGCCTCGCCGTAGATTCACTCACCGGCGCAACGCCCATTGGCGCGATACCATTTGGAGGTCCACAGACCTTTACCACCCCGTCCGGCGCGCAGGTGTTTACCACCCCACCGAATGTAATACCGCTTGACGATACTTTCCTCGATACGCGGGTGGCCGTCACCGCCAACTGGCAGCAACCTATCGGCAGGCTAAATGTTATTAGCGCCGGCGTCAGTGCCTCCAAGGAATACGATTACCTGCACCTGGGCGCCAACGTAAAACTGTCCCGTGATTTCAACAAGCGCAATACCACGGCGTCCGTCGCGTTGGCTGTGGCAAGCGATGAATGGGATCCTGTCGGCGGCGCTCCGGATCCATTGAGCCCGATGCTGGATGTCGGCGACCTTTCAAATCGCGGCGGCAAGCAGGATAAAGACATATTCGACGTCGTATTCGGTATCACCCAGGTCGTGAACAGGAACCTGCTGGTGCAACTGAATTATTCGTTCAGTGATGCCAGTGGATACTTGTCAGATCCATACAAGATTGTTGGCCTGGTCGACCCTGACAGCGGCGATCCTGAAGTACGTGCAGCAACACCCGGGGTTGAGGGCCCGTCACACGAATATCGTTACGATGCCCGGCCGGACGAAAGGACCAAGCACAGCGTATTTGCCCAGGCGAAATACTATATGAGCGGCAAAGTGCTCGACGCGTCGTATCGTTACATGACGGATGACTGGGAAATAGACTCGCACACGCTTGACCTGCGCTACCGGTGGCCCGTAGGCGACAGCAGCTATGTCGAACCGCACTTGCGTTTTTACACACAAACGCATGCCGATTTTTATCGAACAAGCCTGGCCAGTGATGTGGCAATACCGTCCTACGCATCCGCAGATTATCGGCTGGGCGAATTCGACGCCATTACAGTCGGCCTCAAATATGGTTGGGAGACGGCGTCAGGAAACGAAATGAGTGCGCGCCTGGAGTTTTATTCAGCCGACGGCAGCGTGCCGGGCAATCTCCTGATCGGAAACCAGCAAGCTGACGAGCTTTATCCCGACCTTGATGCCATCATTGCGCAATTCAGCTATCGATTTGGCAGGTAGTGTGGCGAGAGCAGAACGCTCGACCGACATTGAAAGAAGGCACGGTTTCATCCATTGCACATTCCTTGCGATGGGCAGCCCGTGCGAATTGCTGCTGGATACCAAAACGGAAGACGTTGCCCGCAAGCTCGCGGATATAGTCGCCGCAGAAGCATGGCGCATTGAAGACAAATTCAGCCGTTACCTTGCCGGCAATATTGTTCATCAAATCAACAATGCCGCGGGACAAAAAATCGCGGTCGATGACGAAACGGCAAACCTCATTGATTTTTCGGCGTCGCTATTTGGCATGAGCGACGGTAAGTTCGACATCACTTCAGGTGTCCTGCGCAGAGCGTGGCAATTTGACGGCAGCAGCCAACTACCGAGTAAAGCCACGGTTAGCGCAATTCTCGAATACGTCGGCTGGGAAATGGCTCGCTGGCATCGTCCGATGCTGGTACTGCCAGCGGGCATGCAGATCGATCTCGGTGGAGTTGGCAAGGAATACGCAGTCGACAAGGCGGCCGGACTGCTGATGCAAAACTCCGACGTTGCGGCACTGGTGAATTTCGGTGGCGACCTGTTTGCGACAGGCTCACCTGCCGGCCAGGATGGCTGGCAGGTTGGAATTGACGCATTTGACTCTGCCGACGAACAAGCTAAGCGGGTTATTCGCTTGCAGCATGGCGCCCTGGCAACCAGCGGAGATGCCCGCCGCTTCGTATTGAAGGATGGCGTGCGTTATGGCCACATTCTCGACCCGTCGACAGGTTGGCCGATCGCGGGTTCGCCGAGGTCGATAACCGTTGCGGCCGATACCTGCACGGAAGCAGGTATGACGGCAACCCTGGCAATGCTACAAGGCAATGGTGCAGAAAACTTTCTGCGGCAGCAGGGTTGTCGCTATTGGGTCTTCGACTAGTCCGCTTCAATATCCTGTTGCAACTTGTTTAGCAACTGCGCGGACGGCATCGAGTACGCTTCAATCCAGCGTTCGTGAATTCTCTGGATCGGACTGACATCAAGATAATTCCAGCGACTGCGACCCTCTTTTTTGGCAATGATCAGACGAGCTTTTTCCAGCACACCAAGATGCTGCATAACCGTACATCGGTTTAACCAGCCCAGTTTCTTACATATATCGCCGGTGGTCAGAGGCGCATCACGTAACAAATCCAGTATGCGCCGCCGGTCAGATCCGGCTAATGCCTTGAAAACCAGGTTGTCCTGTATTTGCCTCGCTGTCTTTTTGTTGTCCTTGCTCATTTGACAGATATGTTATATTTTTATAACATGTTTCGCAAGTGACGAGAGGGGCAAGGCTATGAGCCGCAATTACACAGTAAGCACGCAAATCAACAAGCCGGTCCAGGAGGTTTTTGATGCAGTTGTATCGAAGGACGTGTTGACGAAATATTTCACCGACAAGAGCAGCG
>JBLHLN010000237.1:0-4139 GCA_047620565.1 Woeseiaceae bacterium | reverse complement strand
CGGGGTTTGTGGGGGGTATCCAGTGAACACTGGGGGGGGCCACCCCGCTCCCACATAATTAGGGGCACGACCACGAATAACGGTCGTTCCCGACTTAGTTTCGGGTTATTGCCAGGCGCCGATGATGCTGCCCATGATGGCAAACAGCACGACGTAGTAGCCGGCATTGATAAAGAACAAACGCCTCGAACGTTGTTCAAAAAGATAAGTAATGCCGTAAGCGGTAGCAATCCATGCTACGCCAATGGTGAGGCCGGTTTGTAAACCGGATTGCCAGCTGCTTTCCGGGCCGATGACTGCTGCCAGCGCCGTTGCGGCAATCAGCTGCAATATGAAAGTGCCACCAAAGGTTGTCGGCATGTGCGCCTTGTTGACCGCCTCTTCGGTTAGTCCGACTTCCTGCAGCCAGGAATCAGCGAACAGGACTTTGGAATACCAGAGACCGCCGAGGGCAAATGCGGCGATTGTTGCGACAACCACTGCCAGCCAGTTGATATCAGCGAGAGTATGAGCAAGGTTCATCCTGCGCTCCTTTTTTGTTGTTATCGCCTGCAGGAGAGTTTAGCAGAGCATCGCGATGTTATTGCCAGTACTAATGCGAGGGTGCTGTCTTACCAGCCCGGGCGTGGTTTCACAAAAATACGGGCGAAAACAATCTGAGTGTGTTTATCGTGAACCTTGTCACAATCAATGATTCGTGATTAAGATATATCTTATAGCGTCTTTTGCACGCATGAGACCATTGTATGACAACACGGGCAACGAGTGGCCGGGTCGTACCGGTACATAACCTTCGCGATTACTTTCGCGAATCTGTCGAATCTGCAATCGGCAATCAGGGTGTCGATGTCGACCCTCATGCTGCCCACTACGTCGTCAATCTCCTCACTTTGTTTTCCCGTTCCGATGATCTGTACGAAGATCAGGGGGACACCTACGGACTAAAACCTCTTGCATTGATGTTGGCGGACGCAGCGGAGGCAGATTCAGCTGCGGTGCGGAATTTTTCTCTGCAACGTATTGGCGATGTTGCGTTGTTCATCAGCGGATTTTTTGCCGACAGCCTGGCTAATCGACTGGTCGATATCGACTATTACGTGTGCATGGGCGGCAATGCCTACGGCTCACTTTCTGACGAAATTCGTGGCACGGCACGCGGCAAGGCGCTATGCGATGTTTATCGTGAGCTTGCGCAGAAATTTCAGATTGTCGTCGACGTTCTTAACGAAGTTAAAGACGGCGCTCGGGAATCCTCCGACATAGACGTTCTGAGAACCTACGAAGTCTGGCTCCGTACGGGAAGTAAACGTGCTGCCGCGTTGCTGCGACAAACCGGCGTCATCCCGTTCGGCAATTCCGGCAGTCGTAACCAACACTAATGCTATCGCAACTACAGGATCACCTGACGCGCATTTATCGCGTTGACCCGGGATACGATGTCAGTGATTTCCTGATAACCGATCCGCTATTGGCGAAAACGCTGGCTGGCAGTTCACTTATTTCAGGCACCGACGAATCTGTTCTCGTACAGGAAGATGACGACGGCCTGGCGCTCAGTGTATTTCTCGATAGTGATTTGCTGGAAAGACTCAATGCAAATAATCCACTGTCCGGTCTGCGTGCAGATCAGCTGGCGGATTTGTGGACGGTGCTGGAGGGCATCAGTCACTTCAATTACATAGCCTGGAGCGCGAGGAAGAATCGCAGAATATCGTTGCTCGAGCTGGAGATGCAGGCGGAGATCGACAAATTCGTCAGCGCCCTTTTCCTGGCGCTACATCAGGAAGACACAGGGCTTGTTGACAATATTCACCGTTGGCTGTTCGACGAAGTGACTTTCAATCCGCAACTTTCTCAGGATCAGCGGGAGCGTTACGTAACTGCCAATCAATATGCCGCTCGTTTTTGCCACGGCCTGCACGAGCGACTTTCAAAAGACAACTACCTGGAATTGCGTGAACTTCGCCAATTCTACCGCTTGTCGCAGCGAGAAAAGATCAGTCACATTCACAGCCAGTCGTTCGCCCACTAAAAAAACGGTGGCCGAAGCCACCGCTTGAATAACGAAACAAAACCTTTGGGAGATTAATTTGCTTCGTATGCCACTCTGGCAGAGGTGCACTCAACCAGAATCAACCTGTGTGAAATTTTAGATCATATTGCCGATCTGTATTTCTTTGATGCGTCAACTACTCAATAAGTTGCAAAGAAAACGTAATAAGTCACCGATATATGTCAGAAAGTATGTTTCAGCCGCAACAAAGAATGCTGGCGTATAATCTGCCGCAGGATTTGAATGGACTAAGTTAATGAATACAGCGGCAGAGGCACTTTCTGTTAAATCGCAAGTGTCTGAAGAAGAATGGCAGACGCGCACCAACCTGGCCGCCTGCTACCGGCTGATCGCAATGTATGGCTGGGACGACCTGATTTTTACCCACATTTCGGCGCGGGTTCCGGGCAAACAAGAGCATTTTCTGATTAACCCCTATGGCTTCCTGTTCGAGGAAATGACGGCGAGCAGCCTGGTCAAGGTGGATCTTCAGGGCGAGATCGTCCTGGATTCCCCCTATGGCATAAATCCGGCGGGATTCACGATTCACAGCGCTGTGCACGCGGCACGATCTGATGCAGGCTGTGTGCTGCATACACATACACGTGCTGGCGTGGCTGTGTCAGCTCAGGCAGATGGTCTTTTGCCGTTATCGCAGATTTCCCTGTTTCCTTTCTCATCGCTTGGCTATCACGATTACGAAGGCATAGCGCTGAACGAAGATGAAAAACCGCGGCTGGTTGCCGATCTTGGTGAGAATAATTTTTTGATTCTGCGGAATCATGGGTTGTTGACAGTTGGTGCGACGATTGCGGATACATTCCTTTATATGTACGCATTGGAAACCGCCTGCCAGACGCAGGTGATGGCGCAGTCGTCCGGCGCAGAGCTAACCCAGGTTAACCCCGCGATTGTGAGCGGTATCAAAGCGCAGATCGAAATGGTGCTGAAAGGTATCGGCGGCGAACTGGCATGGCCGGCGCTGCTGCGCAAACTCGATCGAAAGGGTTCTTCCTACCGCGACTAACTCAGAAACATCGAGTAGGCCGGATTGTCGCTTTCTTCAAAGTGTGCGTATCCGAGCTCGGATAAATGTGCCTCGAGTTCGACTGCCTCGCTGTCCGTAACCTGGATGCCGGCCAGGACTCTGCCATGGTCGGAACCATAGTTTCGATAGTGAAACAGGCTGATATTCCAATTCGTTCCGATCGCCTGCAAAAAATCCAGTAAGGCCCCCGGTCGT
Source organism: Woeseiaceae bacterium (assembly GCA_047620565.1). Lineage (GTDB taxonomy): Bacteria > Pseudomonadota > Gammaproteobacteria > Steroidobacterales > Woeseiaceae > SZUA-117. Next base: position 843 of record JBLHLN010000237.1, on the reverse strand, counting down.
TCGGGAAATTCGAAACGAAAAAGCCGTTCATTGTCAATGTTCGCTGCCCGCCCGCCAACCATGTGCCGGACATGCAGCTTCGCCATTTCGTTACCGCTCAAATCGGCAAGCTTGTAGCCGAGCCCGGCCAGTCTTGCTACCAGCGCGTCCCGCTCGGTGGCACCACGCCTTAGCGCGACGCCGACGAATATATGGGCACGCTCGGCATCGCTGTATCTATAGTTGAATTCCGTAATGCTGCGACGGCCAAGCGCCTCGCAGAATGAGCGAAAGCTGCCCGGTTCTTCGGGAATTTCGACGGCAAGCAGCAACTCGCGCTGTTCCCCAATTGCGGCGCGTTCCGCGATGTGTCGCAACCGGTCAAAATTAACATTTGCACCACCATTGATAACGACAAATGATCCGTTACTGATGGAATTTTCGCTGATGTACTTTTTTGCGCCGGCAATGGCCAGTGCGCCAGCAGGTTCAACAATTGAACGGGTGTCTTCAAACACATCACGAATTGCAGCGCAGATCTGATCCGTATCTACCGTGACTATTTCATCGACATGCTGTTGGCACAGGCGAAATGTTTCATCACCGACACGTTTTACTGCGACGCCGTCCGCGAAAATCCCAACATGATCCAGGGTAACTGGCTCTCCGGCTTCCAAGGACTTTTTCATGGCGGCCGAATCATCGGGTTCGACACCGATAATCCTGATTTGTGGTCGTTTGGCCTTGAGGTATGTAGCAATTCCGGATATCAATCCGCCGCCGCCAATGGGCACGAACACGGCATCTACATCAGCGTCCATTTGCGCAATCAACTCAAGGCCAATGGTGCCCTGACCGGCGATA
>JBLHLN010000236.1:0-4169 GCA_047620565.1 Woeseiaceae bacterium | reverse complement strand
ATCGGCCTGGAGAAAAAGGCGTATCTGGCAATTAGCAGGAGCGACGAGGAAATTGCACTGATGAAGACCCTCAAGCGTTCGCTGGATCCGAAAAATCTGCTGAATCCAGGCAAAGTGGTCACGCTGGACTGATACATTGCCGGATTGTCCGGTGCGGTAGTTATGGATTAAAGTAAGGTTCGTGACCGCACAATTCGAATAATAGACAATTCCGCAAATGCGGGGGAATGCATGCTTCCAATCGATGACGTCATTCGACTGACGCTTATTGGTATTTCTCAGGGCTGTGCCTACGGCCTGATCGCGCTCGGCTTTGTGTTGATATACAAGGCGACCGAGGTTGTGAATTTCGCGCATGGCGAATTCATGATGTTTGGCGGTTTTGCGGTTCTTACATTTTCCGAGGGCCTGGGTCTTGGCTTCTGGCCGGGTTTGTTTTGTGCCTGTATCGCGATGGGAGCGGCAGGCTATTTGGTAGATTCACTTATTATGCGGCGAATAATCGGCCAGTCGCAGGCCAGCGTGTTCATACTCACCGTCGCATTCGGATTTATTCTGCGTTCTGCGGCGGGAATGATCTGGGGCTGGGATCCGCTGGGCCTGGATACGCCATTCGACAGTGAAACAACATTACTGGGCGTGTCGATCGGCACAGAGCGAATCGCGATCATTGTGACGACCATCGTACTGTGCACCGCGTTGTATATGTTTTTCGCGCGCAGTCGCGTCGGCGTGGCAATGCAGGCATCTTCGCAAAACCAGCTTGCAGCCTATTACATGGGTATCCCGGTCAAGCGGCTGGTGTCACTTGTCTGGGCAATCGCGGCGATCGTAGCCACGATCGCCGGCGCTTTCATGGCGCCGGTAACGCAACTGGAGACCAGCGTTGGTTTCATTGGCATCAAGGCCCTGGCCGGTGCCATTATCGGTGGGTTTGGTTCAATACCGGGAACAATGCTCGGCTGCATGCTAATTGGTGTGATCGAACCGTTCGCAGATTATTTCTTTCCAGCAACAAAGGGCGTGTCGGCCTACGTCGTCATGCTCGTTGTTCTGTTTGTGCGGCCGGAAGGTCTGATTGTGCAAACTTACAGAAAGAAGGTCTGAAAACAAATGCAAATAGTTTTTAAAACAAGTTACGACCAGGACATTAATATTCTTTCGAAGCGAGGTGAATACATTCGAGTTGGCCTGGTTATTGCCATGATGCTTGCAGCGCCATTGTTTCTGGACGTGTACTACCTGTCAGAACTCGGACTATTGCTCGTATATGTTGTTGCCGGCATCGGCCTGATGGTCCTGACCGGATTCACGGGCCAGGTTTCGTTTGGTCATGCGGCATTTCTAGGCATAGGTGCTTATTGCCATTCGATTCTGATGACGGCCGGCGTACCGTTCAGCGTGTCCCTTATTTTGACCGCAGTTTTTACGGCAGTGATCGGCATGATGTTGGGTCGTTCGGCCTCAAGGATGCACGGCTTTTACCTGGCTGTTGCGACCCTGGCATTTCTGATCATTATTGAAACAATTATCGGCGAATGGACCGATCTTACTGGCGGCTATGCAGGTTTTCCGGTGCCGGAAATCGAAATATTCGGCTTCTATTTCGGTGAAATGTGGCAGCAGTACTACCTGGACCTGGCGCTGGCATTATTCGTCATCTGGGGTGCCGCCAATCTGCTGCGAAGCCCGACAGGTAGATCGTTCCTGGCGGTGCGTGACTCCGAACTGTCGGCGCGAAGTCTTGGCGTCAACATCGAGTGGGTCAAGATCCAGTCGTTTGGTATCAGTGCTGCAATTACCGGAGTTGCCGGAGTGTTGCTAGCACATCATCTGTCTTACCTGTCGCCCGAAACGTTCGGTGTGCTTGAATCTCTCAAATTATTGCTAATGATCGTGGTAGGTGGTCTTGGCAGCATTCCAGGCGCGATATTCGGCGCGATTTTCGTATCATTGTTACCGGTCGCCCTCAGTATTTTGCGCGACGTATTGCCCGGTGCCATCAGTCAGCAGGCTGGTCTTGAGCCGATGTTGTTCGGGCTCATCATCGTCATATTTGTGGTATTCGAACCGGACGGGATCAATGGACGCTGGCGTAAGCTGCTGCACTTTTTCGAGACCTTCCCGTACTACCGAAAAGCCTCCTTTGTTCGCCAGAAGAGTTACCTGAAAACGGAACGCATGCGATGAACTCGCTCGTCGTCGAAAATCTGTCGATCGAGTTTGGTGGTGTTCGTGCGGTCGACGGCGTGTCATTTGAAGTTGAGCCGGGCGAGACCTTTGCGATCATAGGACCCAACGGCGCCGGCAAGAGTACGATTTTTAATCTCATCAGTAGAATCTATGAACCCTCCGCAGGATCGCTGCGCTATGGCGAGCGAAACCTTCTGGATGTACCTTCACATCGTGTAGTTGATCTCGGCATTGCGCGAACATTTCAAAACATCGACCTTTTTGAGCAGGCGACTGTCTTGCAAAACCTTCTCGTTGGACGCCATAGTCGTATGTCGCGCAATTTTTTCCGTGATTTTCTGTTTATCGCCGGCGCCAGGGCCAGGGAGCGTGAGCATCGACGTAAGGTCGAAGACATTATTGATCTAATGGAGATTGCTCACTATCGCGACCAGAAAATTTCCGACCTGCCCTACGGCGCGCGCAAGAATGTAGAGCTCGCGCGGGCGCTTTGTTCTGAACCAACGTTGCTTTTACTTGATGAGCCAGCGTCAGGGCTAAATCAGGAGGAAACGGATGACGTTTCGTTCTGGCTGGATGACATCAAACACGATCTTGGCGTGACTGTAGTGATGGTTGAACACGATATGAGTCTCGTTGGGCGGGTTGCTGATCGGGTCATGGCAATCAACAATGGAAAGTTGCTCGCTATCGGTTCCGCCGAGGCGGTACGCAACGATCCGGCAGTGCAGCAGGCATACCTGGGGACGCCCGCATGAGTTCGGCTTTGCTCGATATTCGTAACATTGAGACCTACTACGGTCCGGTCATGGCTATTCGAGGCGTCAGCCTGACAGTTAACGAAGGCGAGATCGTTACCGTCCTTGGCGCAAATGGTGCTGGCAAGACTACGTTACTGAAAACTGCCTGTGGTGCGCTTGATTGCAGAAAAGGGCAAGTGTTCTTCCGCGGCGAAGAAATTCAATGTCGTGACCCGGACTGGGTTGCAAGGCACGGCATCGCCCACGTTCCTGAAGGCCGCGAAGTATTTCCGCTGCTCACGGTAAGCGAAAACCTGATGATGGGTGCCTATAGCAGGAAGGACAAAGATGGCGTCGCCAGTGACATGCAGACTGTGTTTGACTATTTTCCTGTATTGCGTGATCTGCGCGGTCGCCTGGCTGCGTACCTGTCCGGTGGTCAGCAGCAAATGCTGGCGATTGGCAGAGGCTTTATGTCCCGCCCGAAACTACTACTACTCGATGAACCGTCACTTGGATTGTCGCCAGTTTTAGTCAGTGAAATATTCGAAATCATTACGCGCCTGAACCGCGAGCAAAATATCTCCATTCTCCTGGTCGAACAGAACGCCAATGTAGCGCTCAAAGTGTCTGCCCGTGGCTACGTTATGGAAGTTGGCGGTATGGTAATGGATGACGACAGTGACAAGTTGCTGCAGAGCGATGACATAAAGGAGTTCTACCTCGGCAAGAAGGATGAAGGTGTTCGAGGATTACGTCGTTGGAAGAAGAAGAAAACCTGGCGATAAAAGATGGCAACTAACACTGAACACACCTCAACAAGCAATAAACACGCGTGGCTCGTGGATGGTTGTGACACGATGCCCAAATTGTTTCTCAAGCAATGTGCGGTGCGCGGCAAAAAAATTGCCATGCGCGAAAAAGATTTTGGTATCTGGCAGAATTATTCATGGTCCGACTACGAGGCCCGTGCATTCGAAATTGCACATGGATTGTTGTCATTGGGTTTGACAGCTGGGGATGTCGTATCCATCCAGAGCGAAGACTGCAAGGAATGGGTATTTGCTGATCTTGGCATCATGCTGGCGGGTGGCATCATCAACGGTATATATCCGACTTACCGGGCCAAGCAGGTCGGTCATGCGTTGACGGATTCGGCTTGTCGGTTCCTGTTTGTCGAGGACGAGGAACAACTCGACAAATTTCTGGAAACAGAGGACGAGTTGCCGGCAATCG
>JBLHLN010000235.1:0-4193 GCA_047620565.1 Woeseiaceae bacterium | reverse complement strand
ATTATTTTGTAATTGTGGGGATTTCCGCGAACAGTTGCGCCAACTGTTCGCGGAACTCGCGACCAGATAAACCTGACACCTTTTCCGACACCTTTTCCAGTTGTCTGCGCCGAAAGCCGTTACTATCTGCAAAATAACAATAATAATATTTGGGGATTCAATACATGGCGGGCTCTTTCACCCTCGCGGACAACACGCGAGTACGTTACGCCACGGGCGCCATTATGTATTTCGCCCAGGGCATTCCACAGGGTCTGCTGGCGATTGCCATACCTGTCTGGCTGGCCAGTCAGGGCGTCGGCCCCGGGGATATTGGCTCCTACCTCGCCGTCATTGTCTTGCCGTGGGCTTTCAAGCTGGTTACAGGTCCGATTATGGATCGCTACGAGTTCCTGCCAATGGGGAGAAGACGGCCCTGGGTGCTCGGTGCGCAACTTGGGCTGACGCTTTCATTGCTGGCGCTCATGCTCATTGAGCAACCCGCCGAACAAATCGGTCTGTTGATGATCATTGGTGTACTCATTAATAGCTTTGCCGCGACTCAGGACGTTGCGGTCGACGGCATGTCAATCGATCTAACGCCAGTCAGAGAGCAAGGTCGTCTCAATGCGTTCATGGGCTTTGGTAAGTCAATCGGCTGGGCATTGACGGCCGCGGCATCGGGAGTCCTAATTACAAGTTACGGCCTTGGAACAACGGCAATCGTCGCATCCGCGGTTGCATCACTCTCGCTGTTAATGATGTTTTTCGTTCTTGAACGCGAGGGTGAACGAATTTTGCCATGGTCTGGCGGGACAGCAGCTTCCGTGCATCGCGCCGACTCGTCATTTCGGGCTGTGTTCAAAGAACTCAACAAGGTTCTGTGGGTACGCACGAGCATGATCGTCATGGTTGTGATGTTCTTCGACGGACTAATTTACGGTTATGGCCAGGCGCTGATGCCGATCGCCGCCGTAAACTTGTTCGGCTACACGACACCACAATGGTCGCAACTTGTTGCCATTATGGGATTAGTAGGTGCCGTCCTCGCGCTTGCAATCGGCCCGGCGATTGATCGCATGGGTGCAAAACGCCTGCTGATCATGGTCGTGACATTGCTCGGCGCGCATGCATTCCTGATTACACAGACCCAGCACCTGTGGGAGAACACGCTCTATGTTCGGGTGATGTTATCCACCTGGATAATGATGCTGCCCGTAATCCTGGTCGCGTCTCTTGCTCTGGCGATGGCAATTTGCAAAAGCGTTAACTCAGCAACGCAATTCGCCATCTACATGTCAGTCGCAAACCTTGGGCATTCTGCCGGATCGAAAATTTACGGAATGGTCGCAGAAAAGTCGAGTTATGTGCAGACCTATTCAATTCTTAGCATGCTCGCTGTCGCGATGATCGCAGTGCTGCTGTTCCATCGACACCAACATCACGAGCCAGATGACAAAGCCATGCCGTCGGGAAGCAAGAGAAAGGCTGGCGCGAAATTCACCATCGGCGTCGGCGGCAGCGAGGCTGGCATTTTCTGGTCAGGCGCCATGCGCTGCCCGAAATGCAGAGCAGACATGGAGCAGATCGACTATGAAGGTACCGAAATCGATCGCTGCATCATCTGCAATGGCATCTGGTTTGACGCCGGCGAAATCGAAGTTCTAAAAGACAAGCAGGCCGCGGCAGCAATTGACACCGGTGATGTAAAAGTTGGTAAACGAAGCAACGCCATGGACGGGTATCAATGCCCACGCTGCAGTGGTGCGATGGTCAAAGTGGTCGACCCGAAACAGACGCATATCTGGTACGAGACCTGCAGTTCCTGCAAAGGCTCCTACCTGGATGCCGGTGAACTGACCGATCTTTCTTCGCTGACAATTTCGGATATATTCAAGGGTATCGCCGCGCCAAAACGCAAATAGGCGATCGGCTCATGCACCCATGCGTCCCTTTTCGTTTTTCTTTGCTTTCTTCGCGGCCTTTTTCTCTTTTGCCGTCATGGCCGGCTGTTTCCTGGTCTCTTTTTTGCTATTTCGTTCTTTACTCATGGTCTTTTCCTCGCGTTGAGCAGAAGACGCCGTCTTTGCCCTTGTGGATGGACGGTTGGTGCAACAGTACAGGAGAAAACGTGCCCGTATCGCAAATAGACAGGAATTCAGGGGATAGTTGACTCAATTCGGGGAACTCAGGGCTGTTTACGGTATTCGTCTGTCCCGCATCCTCTGCTTGACAATATTTGAGTCAGCTGTCCCCGTAATTCGAAATTGCTGGCCAGGGGCGGAATGGACTCGCTGCCTGCCTCGGTTGAACCATCGACACGCGGATTTAAAGTGGGCACTAGGAAAGCGGCTTCGATTCAATGTATCGATTGAACGACATATTTCTTTTATGGTCCTGCTGACAAATCCCGTCTCTCCGTCCGGACTCAACGACCATTCCCGACACCCACGATCTCGCCACTGCGTTGAATTTTCCTATCCTTTAAGTGGAAGTTGCCTTTGGGATGATGCTATCTTAAGCACTTGCACCGCCGAGGATAACCGCCATGTCGAAGCGCGTCGCTTGTTTCCTTACACCTCTCTTACTAGCAGTAGTACCGACCGTTGCTTCGGCGGTAAACGTTTGTGACTTGCTCAATGTCGGTAACGCATCGCCGCCGGCTACGTATCCCAACACGGTTACGTCACTGACGCCGAATGTAAGCGAACTTGTCATCCAGATTTACTCCACCAAAACGGTCGATGCCGCGGACCCAGGGGGGACGGCTAACAAGTGCGCTATTGCGCAGGACCTTTGGGAAGTCGACAGGATGATGAAAGATGTCGGCTTTGACGGCTACCCAAACGATGATTCCGCAGCTTTGTTTGACAATGCCCGTGTGATGTCAATCCAACTGGATTCGGAAAAGGAAATTGTCCGGGAGGTTGTGCGGGCAATTCTGGATCCTGGCGGTGAGGCGGAACCAGCCATCCAGGCATTGACCGGAAACGGCGCGCTTTACGATGCGAAGATATTGAACGTTTACTACGTTGATCCTGACGACGAACTAATGCAAACCGGTTTCGACTATGTATCGCGTCTAACCGGAATGCACATCAGGAATAACGACGGCTATTCAGAAAGGATGATTTTTGTCAGTGACAGCGCGAAATCAGATACCGTTGCTCATGAGTTTGCCCACGCTTTCTCGGCTGGTCACGTCAATTTCTGGGGCCTGGACGGCGAGGAATATTGCATCAAGTTCCTGCCACATCCGGGAACAGCGACGCCCGACATTAACATGGAGTGCGAATTCCCGAAGGAAAATTACATGTGGGCGGCGAGCGACGGGGATCGTGCCGAACTGATAGATGCACAGAAAGTGCGCATGATGCGCAACGAACACTCAGTGATATTTAACTACAGCCCACCCACCAACAAATTGAATTGTCCGGATTTCAACTCCGACCCCAATAAAGCCTGCCCGAGGATGGGGTTATGAGGTTTGGTCGGATTGTATTACTCACGTCAATTGCCACGCTGGCCGCGTGCGGCACGTACTCAATACCGAAACCGATCAATGACGATTACCAACTTGCCATGGATGATGAGAAGATCAGTCAGCGCCTGGAAGACTGGTTAAACTGCGACGAATGCGTGAATGGCCAGCTTCGTCGCATACAGGAACTCGGCAATATCGCGGTCCCACACTTGATCGACGCACGAAATGGCGTGCCAATAGAGGTAGGTGGCGTTGCGATAATGCTGGCTGACAGAGATGACATTCTAACGGCGCGGTGCACCCGTCTCACGACACCGCTCCCTGGCGGTACACTGCCTCCTGGAGTGACGCCAGCGCAGACCACAACTGAGTGCATCGACCGGTTTAAAGCCAATCGAAATCGTCGCTTGCAGGGCCGCGCGACAGAGGCCCTTCTCGCAATTCGAACCCAAAACGCGTGCAACGAACTCGGTACAAGACGTTGCACGGATCTGGCGGCGTTTTTTCCCCCGGTTTACGGCATAACGACGGATCGATCGGTCCGGGAAATAGAGCCCTGATTAGCCGCGACAATCAAGACGGTTTGGGGGGAACTCCAACCCGACACACGCCGGTCGGTACATAGAAGATCTGCTCGAGATCATTCCCGGCGTCGCCAGGGTGATGCGGTTCGTCTCGTTCCCTGCGCCAGCCGCCGCCATCGCGGTCGTAACGCCAGCCACCGCCATCG
>JBLHLN010000234.1:0-4200 GCA_047620565.1 Woeseiaceae bacterium | reverse complement strand
CGTCGAAGGGGACATGACGGATGGGCTCGTGAGTTGCGATGAGTCCAGGGTTTATTTCGGATCTACAATCATGGATAACCTGAACTAGATACAGACTGTAGCTACACCCTGAGGCGGCGAGCATTGCTCGCCGCTTTTTTTGGTCGCGACTCACACAGATAAGCTGTGAAGTCATGTGTTTCGCCAACATATGCTGAAGCTGCCAGGGCGATCTCAGGCCTGGAAATTTATTAGTGCTAGAATGAACAGGGAGTCGTAAGGCTCCCTGTTTTTTTTACATAAAATAATCAAAAATAATTCATTGACTACAACTTCCAACACAACTGAGCCTGCGGTTAACCGGCCGCTGGAGACCTACCAGATCGTCGGCCGCATATTGGGCCCGGTGATATTCGTATTGATGTTGCTGGCGGACCAGACGCAGACATTTATGGGCCAGGACGCCTGGCGGGTTGCAGCCGTTGGTTTGTGGATGGCAACCTGGTGGGCGACGGAGGCGATACCTGTACCGGTCACCGCGTTTTTGCCAATCCTTGTGTTTGATCCGTTGGGCGTCGCCAGCATTCGCGAAGCAGCAGCGCCCTACGCGAATCCAATTGTTTATCTATTCCTTGGTGGTTTCGTCATGGCGCTGGCGGTCGAACGCTGGAATTTGCACCGGCGTATCGCACTTGCGATTCTCAACAGAACAGGGACCAATGGACGACGACTGATTGGCGGCTTCATGTTCGTCTGCGCTCTGCTCAGTATGTGGATGACGAACACGGCGACAACCATGATGCTATTGCCGATCGTTTTGTCTGTGATCGCGGTTTTTCGCGACAGCGTGCCGGATCTGTCCGAGAAGGAAAGGCGGGATTTCCAGGTTGCCATGCTGCTGGGCATCGCCTACTCGGCAAGCATCGGTGGTCTCGCGACACTGATAGGTACACCACCAAATGCATTGCTGATTGGATTCATGGCTGAAAACTATGGCACTGAAATCAGTTTTGCGCGCTGGATGCTGGTGGGTATTCCAATCAGCATCGTCATGCTGCCCATTGCCTGGTTTTCGCTGACCCGAGTTATGTACCCGGTGAATATTCCGGAGAATAGCGCTGTGCAAAAGCACCTGCACGAAAAGCGTCAGGAGTTGGGAAGCCTGACAACGCCGGAACGACGCGTAGCTATCATATTTGGCACGGTAATATTTTGCTGGATGTTTCGACGCCCGATTACAGAGAATCTTGGCATAACAGGCGTGTCGGACGCGGGCATTGTGATGACAGCCGCGCTGCTGCTTTTCATATTGCCGAGCGGCAACAAGGAAAATCCGCACCTGATGACATGGGACGATGTCACCCGTCTTCCCTGGGGCGTGTTGATTCTGTTTGGCGGGGGCCTAAGCCTTGCATCTGCTGTCTCTGACTCCGGCCTGGCTTTATGGTTGGGAGAGGGCCTTGCACCACTGAATGCATGGGGTACCGCAGTGCTGGTGCTCGCGGCGGTCGCGATGGTCATATTTTTGACTGAGCTGACCAGCAATGTCGCAACCGCTGCCACACTCTTGCCTGTGATGGGAGCCATCTCGATTCAGGCTGGCGTTCCGCCGATTGTCCTGACAGTTCCAATAACAATTGCGGCCAGCTGCGCCTTCATGCTGCCCGTTGCAACGCCCCCCAATGCGATTGTATTTGCGACCGGCATGATCACGATTCCGCAAATGGTGCGCGCCGGAATTATGCTGAATATCATAGGCATCATCGTCGTGACACTGGCCTCGCTTTATCTTGCACCAGGTTTGCTGACTTAATATTTGTAAGAACCAACTGCATCCAGGAGAGTTGTTATGCGATCTGTTCGTCTTGCCGTAATCGTTTTAGTGCTCGCAGCGTGCGCGCCGGAACCCGCAGAGGAATCGATGTCGTTCGATATTGTTTTGCGTGGCGGTACAGTTTATTCAGGTGCCGATGAGCAGCCGACCGTTACCGACGTCGCCATACTCGGCAATCGCATTGCTCAGGTGGGTGACCTGACAAAGGCGACAGGCGATCTTGATCTTGACGTGGCGGGCCTTGCGGTTGTGCCGGGATTCATCGATATCCACAGTCATGCTGTACGCGGCGATCACAAGGAAGGCATCTTTCGCTGGCCGGACGCCGAGAACCTGATTCGCCAGGGCGTGACCACCGTTATTGGCGGCCCGGACGGTAGTTCATTACTGCCGATTGCAGACACGCTGATCGCACTTGAAGAGAACCCTGCTTCGGTCAACTACGGCACATTCGTCGGGCACGGTTCGGTTCGCCGCTTGATTATCGGCGAAGATGATCGTCCACCATCGGATAAGGAACTCGATTCGATGCGAGCTGAAGTCAGATTGGCGATGCAGCAGGGCGCGTATGGACTTTCATCGGGATTGATCTATCTGCCCGGCCGATTTGCGACGACAGAAGAGGTTGTCGAGCTTGCGAAGGTTGCTGCCGAATATGACGGGATCTACATCAGCCACATGCGTCAGGAAGGACTGGACCTGTTAAAGAGTGTTGCAGAAACAATCCGCATTGGTGAAGAAGGTGGTCTGCCAACACAATTGACGCATCACAAAGTTGTCGGAGCGCCAATGTGGGGTAAGTCTGTGGATACGCTTGCCATGGTGGACGCAGCAATCGCTCGCGGCGTCGACGTATCTATTGATCAGTATCCCTACACAGCATCATCTACAAGCCTCACCATACTTTTTCCCGGTTTCAGCCTGGACGGGGGACGACCAGCACTGCTTGCACGGCTTGCTGACGCCGAACAAAGACAACGCATCAAAGAGGCGATTGTCTACAACATCGAAACCGATCGTGGCGGTGATGACCCGGCAAATGTGGGGCTCGCCGGCTGCCCGCACGACATCAGTCTCAACGGTCTCAACCTGTCGCAGGTGTTGCGTCAGCAGGAAGTGGAAGTGAGTCATGAGAATGCGGCGGAGCTGCTAATGGATCTTGTGGCGGCCGGAAATTGCTCTGCTGTTTTTCACGCGATGGACGAAGAAGACGTCAAACGCATCATGGCACACCCGATGACCATGCCTTCGTCCGATGGCGGCGTTGAAGCGCCTTCTGAAAAGGTGCCGCACCCGAGAAATTACGGAACGTTTGCTCGCGTACTTGGGTACTACGTGCGGGAACAGAACGTCATGCCATTTCATACGGCTATATATAAGGTATCCGGCCTGCCGGCATGGAGAATCGGGCTGAGTGACAGAGGCACGCTGGAAGAAGGTGCTATCGCTGACATCGCCGTACTGGATCCGGAAACAATCCGTGATACATCAACGTTCGACAATCCTCATCAATATGCGCAAGGGGCACACCACGTCTTCGTTTCCGGTGAAGCTGTGCTGTTGAATGCCGAAATGACGGGTGCAAGACCGGGCAAAGTGCTACGAGCACGATGACATCCTTTTTTGACGTGGGAGTAATTATAAATACGTGGGAGCGGCTTTAGCCGCGAATGAGCAACTCCTAAATTGAGTCTCCCAATCGAATTCTATCTTCGCGACAACGTCGTCGAAATAGCTCGCGACCTGCTTGGCAAAGTACTCTGCACGCGAATCGACGGAATAGAAACGAAAGTTCTGATATCTGAAACAGAGGCGTACGCCGGATTTACCGACAAAGCCAGTCACGCCTACGGTGACCGAAGAACAAAACGGACCGAACCACTGTACGCAGACGGCGGCATTGCGTACGTCTATCTTTGCTACGGCATTCATCACCTGTTCAATGTTGTTACCAGTGTTGCTGGCACACCGCACGCCGTTCTGGTGCGGGCCGGCAAACCAATGCGAGGTACAAACAAAATGCTGCAGCGGCGCGCGAAGCAAAAGGAGGACAAAACGCTGCTTGGCGGCCCAGGTTCTTTGGCAAAAGCGTTGGGTATTACGACCCGTGACACGGGCTGCAGCCTGACTGGAAAAAGAATTTGGATCGAAGATTCAGATTTTCCTGTAGCTGAGGATTCAATTGTAGCTGGGCCACGAATCGGCATTGACTATGCGCAAGAGGACGCATTGCGCCCTTATCGGTTCGTATTGAGAAATGTTCGGTAATTCGCGGAACCAAAATCACTCGATTTGCTCGAATGCCACATGAAAAGAATATTGGCGATATTGCTATTTGTTTCAGGAGCCGCAGCGGCCGACGACGGGACGCTTACGCCAAATTCAAG
>JBLHLN010000233.1:0-4214 GCA_047620565.1 Woeseiaceae bacterium | reverse complement strand
TGCTCGGGCTTCACATAAACCGCGTTGTGCCAGACACCGGGGTGAATATATAGACCCTTGCCCGCCTCTACGTAAAACGCGGTAAAGTCTTCCGGTCTGATAGTATCGCCAAGCGCCGGCGCCAGATTTGCTACAAAGGGGCTGTGTTGCGAATAGAACATCTGTCCACCATCGGGGTGATAATCCGAATACCAGACGTAAACGTGGTCCTGGCGTCGGCTATCTGCAGTTTGCGGTGAGGAATGAATTTCTGCGGACTGACCGGGGAGTGCCCCGAGTCCCAGCAGATACTTGTTCGCAGTCGTGGCTAGCGCCAGGTTTTCGCCGAACAAATTCCCATCCTGCCAGAACAGTCTGAATGCACCCTCCGTGGTCCCACCTTCATCACCCGTGCCGGGATCAAGGCTGCGCCAACCCGCATGTGGCCATGGCACAATCTCAAAGCTGCCGTCTTCGACCGTGAAGTTGCGAGGATCGTCGACCAGACAGCCGTAACCCTTCAGCACCTCATCGGTGGCTTTTACGATCGGAACGTCATGTACCTCGACAGCGGATGGAATCTGTGGGCTTTGATAGGTGATTTCGTCGGTGCCCTGATGTGATTTTGATTGCGCCATAGTGCCTGGATTATAAACCGACTCAGATGATGCCGACAGAGCCTGTTTACGAAATCCAGGTTTTCGCGGGCATTGCTGCAATTTCTTTGCTCAAGAGATGAGCTTGCGAACTAGTTCGCCCGTGCTTTTACACCGATCGGCAATTGCACGACATTTTCCGAGGCTAGAATCAACGTGATGGAGCTTTGCATCAGCGCCTCTATTTCGTCGGCAGTGACCGGCTTACTCAATAAATTGCCCTGAACGTCATCGACTTTATACTTGCTGAGCAAGTCGAACTGGGCCCGGGTTTCGACGCCCTCTGCAACCACCTTCATATCCATCGAATGCGCCATCGAAATCAGCGTCTGGACAATCTTCTGGTCGTTATCATCAGTGCAAATATCTCTAACAAATCCACGATCAATTTTAAGGCTATCGATAGGTAAGGTTTTCAGGTAGCTCAGTGATGAGTAGCCAGTGCCGAAATCATCAATGGCAATGGAAATCCCCCGCGCATGCAGTCGTTCCAGTGAATCGATCGCCATGTGTACATTTTCCATTAGAATGGTTTCTGTTATTTCGATCTCGAACAGGCGTGGTGGAACCTTGTATTCTTCCAGATATTTTAAGATATTGTGCACGATATCCGATTGAATTAATTGCACACTGGAAACATTGATCGCGATCTTGCAATCATGTATTCCCTCATCCATCCAACTGCGCAATTGACGGCAGGCTTCCTTGATAACCCAATCACCAATCTCGACGATCAGGCCTCGCTGCTCGGCAAACTCGATGAATTCGATTGGCGAGATCACACCGCGCTCTGGATGATTCCACCGAATTAGAGCCTCTACACCGATAACCTCACGCTGGGCTAAATCCAGTTTAGGTTGATACAGAAGCGTCCATTCTTCGTTCTCTATTGCGCGGTGCAAATCCGATTCGAGATGCAAGTGCTTGACTGAAAGTTCCTGGACGCGCTGATCGAAGAACTGGTAACCATATTCGTTCCTGTGCTTCTTGCTAAATTGCTTGGCGCTCATGGCATTGTTGAGCAGTTCTTCGACGTTGTCTGCATCGTTGGGATAGAGGCTTATGCCGACGTGGCATTTGAGGTAAATGGTATTGCCATCTATATCGACGGGCTGGTTTATGACATCCAGGAGTCTCTTGACAGCCCAGGTAACCTGTTCTTTCTTAGGTATGTCATTGAACAGTACCGCGAACTCGTCGCCGGCAACTCGTGAGACGCTCATGCGCGAGACGCCGTCAGACTTGCGCACGATCGAGTTCAACCGCTCGGCAATCTCTTTCAGCAATGCGTCGCCACCGTCTCTACCGAGGCTGGCGTTGATCTGGCTGAACATCTCGATATCAAGCATCAGAACCGCTGATAGCACGTCATGGCGACAACCACGTTCGATACCCTGGCTTATGCGGTCGTAAAACAGTGCCTGGTTTGGTAAACCGGTGAGCTCGTCATAGCTCTTGTTGTATTCAAGTTCGGATGAAAATTGCGTTGCAATACCTTCCAGTTCGGTAATACGGTTCTGTAAGTTTTCAATTTTCGGTTCCACTGTGGCAGGCTGAAGTTCTGCCAGTAACCCGACTTCGTCCGATAGTGATTCAATGTCAGTTATCGTCGGGTAGCTGACTACACGGTTACGTCCATTTTCCTTGGCGCAATAAAGCGCTTCATCGGCGAAGATGTTAAGTGCTCCCGGATTGTCCGGATTATCGCGCATGCTCGCTACGCCGATACTGGCGGTCACGCGCGGGCCGTCTTCATAGCGCTTATTGGATTCATCTTTAATCCGTAAACGGATTCTTTCGGCAACGCCAAATGCCTGGTCAACCGACATTCCGGGTAACACGATACAGAATTCCTCACCGCCGTAGCGACCCACCAGGTCTACCTTGCGCGTATTTGCCTTGAGGACTTCGGCGAGCATGATAATCACCTCGTCGCCAACCGCATGGCCAAAATTATCGTTGACCAGTTTGAAGTGGTCGAGGTCGACCATGATGCAGGAAAGCTCGCTTTCGTCCCCGAGCGAGGTGTCGAACAACAGCTGGAAGCTGTCCGTAAAAGCGCGCCGGTTCAAACAGCCGGTGAGCCCGTCGCGGGTTGCCAGATAGGTTAATTCCTTGTTCTGTTCCTGTACCTGTTCCTGAGTCTTCTCCAGTCGATGCACCATGGTCTTCAACTGAACGTTCTGTTCTTCTACCTGGGTGATATCGTCCAGTGTGACCAGTACACCCTGCGCCTTGCCATCGGATCCCATGATCGGTGATGCATTTATCGCGTACTTGATGTTTTCGCCGCTCTGCGAAGTCAGATCGAACTGGGCACCTGCGATTGGCATACCCGTCTTGAGTACCTCCGTCCAGGGGAGATCAGTGCCGGATTTTTCCCGGGAAACGCGTTTCCATTTCATTTTGGACGCTTTTTTGCCCAGCAGGACGACTACGTCCTGCCCGATTCGCTCGGAAAATGCCTTGTTGGTGAGCAGGATATGCTCATCTTCATCGAGAATCATGACGCCTTCGGCAAGCGCGTCGAAGGCCGCGTTTACCCTGTCCGGGATTACCGCGCTCGGATCGAGTTGTCTCAGGGTTCTGAGCATAAAAACAAGGAATGCGAAAAACCCGATCAACACGCAAAACACTATTAGCTTGAATATCTCTTTCTGAAAGAAGCCTGACAGGGAATTCCCTTTCAGATTTTCGAAGCGTAACTCGACGTTGCCCCAAAGCCGGTCACGATCCAGCAGCGGCACCAGTATGTGCGAAGAGGTCGAGTCTTCATTGCCGTAGCCTTGCCAGAGTCTTGGATGATTCGGTGACTGGAATATGGGCTGTCCGGATGCGTGGGTAATCCCGGCAGAGAGAATCGCGGGGTTGCGTTCTACGATGAGCCGAATTAACCCTTCGATTTTCTCGATGTCTTTTTCGGGCGCCATGACCGAAAACTGAATCGCTAACGATTCGGCGATTTGCTTTCGATTTTCGAGTGCCTGGCCGTCCTCGTCCAGTGTATAACCCAGCATGTCTGCTGACAGCAACATACAGGCAGTTATAAGCGCCAGCGAAATACTGATGCGCATTGACGGGAGCAGCAGTCCCAGTGATTTTTTTACCCTATTCATCCGGATACTCACTGCGCAACTGACCGGATTGATTGGCGTCGAACATATTGTCCACACGCTGCTGATTTTTGCCTACCGGACCGGTGACCTCGGTATCGTCCTCATCATCATCCGGTTCGACATCCTCTTCATCATTCCTCGACTTTAGTATCGGCAATGGGTCGAAGCGATTGAGTAACGGTACTGTACTCATCAAGCTTGCCAGCAATGAGCCACCACGTAACACCCAGCTTACGATACCGGCGGTCAACGATGTGGTAGCCCCGACGAAGATCTGCACCTCGACGTTATCGCCGTTACGACCACTGGCATCACTGTCCATGCCGAGGCGCATTAGTTCGATGCGCTCCAACAATGCCATTTCGTAGCGTTCAGCGAGCACCGGGTCGTCGCTCGCCTCAAAGCTCAAGTTCTCGATATTGATTTCGCGTACTTCAGCCTCCTGCGCTACAACCGATTCCGC
>JBLHLN010000232.1:0-4215 GCA_047620565.1 Woeseiaceae bacterium | reverse complement strand
CCATTCCTCGGCAAAGAAAATATAAATATTGACAGTCAGCAGTGCGTAGACCGTATATTTGAAGAATTGAAATACTCGGCTTCGATTGAGTATCAAGGCGAGAGCAACACCGTGGTTCAGATGGACGATCTGGATTGTGCCAGCAATTCCGCCAGGCGACTATGGGCGTTGCGCTATATGAGATTGATGGAGCAGTAGCATGAGCTCAGACAAAAAACTTGAGACATTCATACGCAAACGCGACTGGCGCATCTGGCTGGGTATCGTCATTACGGCCATTTGGCTGATCGGTGGCGGCGCGTACGTATTTCAGGTTGGCAATTCGGCGTCGTCGGAAACGCTTACGCTAGGCGCACTGGGTAGCTTCCTGGAAGGCGCTTTTGCGCCTCTTGCTTTTCTCTGGCTGGTCATCGGCCTGTTTATTCAACAACAGGAATTGGCCAATAACTCGGAAGCGCTGCGTAAGACCTCGGAACAGTCCGCAAAACAGACGCTCGCAATTGCGGCAACCGAAATGAATGCTCGCCAGGAGACGTTTTTCAAGATAAAGGAGAATGTGCATCAGCAGCTCGGCGGCATTACCGGCATGCTGTATTCGTCGTCGCAAGGACCTGCCGGAGACGGGCAAATGAGCCGCGAAAGGATGGGTGAATATTTTTCGCAGGTAGCCGGCGGCGATTGCGAAGTATTTGCCAGGCAATTTCTGACTATTGATATGTTGGACCAGGCGGGTATGGAGGAACTCTTCTACGGCACTGAATTGCGTGCCCGTCACAGCAGCAATTACATCCGCACTTTCGAGCGGTTGTGTCGCCTGGCAAAGAATTGTGATGTGGACGGCATCATCGAGGACTCGCTGATGCAAAACGCGTTCGGCTTGCTATACCAGCGCATCATGAAAAATCGACCTGCCGAGGAGAATTAAAGGAATCGCGGCTAAAGCCGCTCCCACGAAACAGGGTCGCTCCCACGAAACAGGGGCGCTCCCACAAACAAGGGTCGCTCCCGCCAACTGCTGCAGACGGGTTAACGGGGGTTTGTAGGAGCGGCTTTAGCCGCGAATGCTCTTTGTGCCGGCCAGCTGAATTCTTCGCTTACCAATATTGCGGCAGCCATCAATTGTTATTGGGCTGTAGCGACAGCTTCCGTTTCGACACCAGCGTAATAGACCCAGATATTCTCTTCGCCGGTCAGCAATTCGATGTACTTCGGATGCACGAAAAGTGTCTCGCGACCGGATTTCACTTCCTTAAGCACACCAATGTCGGCGAGCTGCTTCAGATACACACTCGCCGTCTGTCGTTTGGCGACCCCGGCAGAAACCAGGTTGTTGATACGGCAGTAGGGCTGTTTGAACAAGGCCTCAACCAGTTCCCAGGAATACGTCTTTGGCAGCTTCGCCTGAACATACTGGCTGGTGTGCTGCATTAGCTCCCTGATCGCCTTGATTTTGTCGGTAGTCCAGATACAGGTTTCCTCAACGCCATTCAGCATGAACATGATCCATGGCTCCCAGGTCTGCCCGTGTGTAATGTCACTGAGCAGGCGGTAATACTCGCCCTTGTGCTGGATGATATGCCGGCTCAGGTAAAGGATCGGCGTGTCGAGCAGCCCCTGTTCAAGCAGGAAGAGGATATTGATAATGCGCCCTGTGCGCCCATTGCCATCCGTGAAAGGGTGTATAGCTTCAAACTGGTAGTGTTGCACTGCCATTCGCACTAGCGGATCAAGCTGCGTGTTGCTGTGCATAAAGTCGGCCCAGTTTTGCAGTTTTTGTTGCAGCAACTTTTGTCCGACTGGCGGCGTATAAATCACTTCGCCGGTTTTTCGGTTGGATAGCCTTGTTCCAGAATCGTCTCGAAGATCCAGCTCTATCCCTTTGATAGTGCTACAGATCTGAATTGCCATATCCGTGGTCAGCATTCCTCTACGGACCATCTTGCTGCCCTCAAACAGGGCCGTTCGATAGCGCAATGCTTCCTTGGTCGCCGAGTCCGCCTTGTCTTCCGCGATATCCACAAACTCGAACAACTTGTCGGTCGTCGTGACGATGTTTTCAATTTCAGAGCTGGCCCTGGCTTCCAGCAGAGGCAGGGCATTCACCAGCACGGCAGCATTGGGTATCAGCTCGGCCGCTTGTTTTAGCTCAGCCAGTGCGACCCGTGCATTAATACATTTCTTCAGAATTTGTGTGGTTTCGATGAGCTCAGCGGGTGGCGGCAGCTCCGGCAGTTCGTTGTAGGGTTTACTTGCATCAAATTCAGACATTTGCCGGGTACTCCCTGGTCCTGATCACCTAAGTGTCGATTGCTTCGACAGTGATGGAGAATATGTCGATAAAAAACAGCTTCGTGTACATCTACTGCTGATGTGTCGATCATATCGACTTGTTCAGCAAATATGTCGATAAAACACCATTTTATCGACATATCGACCGAATGTGTCGATGGAATCGACAGGAAGGCCGGACATGTCGATTTTTTACGTATTCATCGACAGGTTCGCAGTATAGGTCGATCTCATCGACAGATGAGTGACGCAGGTCCGGGCACAGGATTTGGTCCGTTAAGGCTGTAAAACACCTTTATAAACAACGTGTTAGTGATTCAGGATTAACATCAGGGCGGCTCGAAGGGTCCACCCGGAAGCCTTTATGTCAATCCTGAAGATCGATCTAGTCGTCGGCGGTGGCCTCGGCATAATCCATTGCAAAGCCGACCAGGGCCCGAACACCCGTCATCAGCGCAGCCTCGCTGGCGTTGAAGAATGGCGAATGATTCGATGCAGCCTCGCCAGCAGCAACGCCTGGCTCATTGACTCCGAGCATCAGGAATAATCCGGGCACGTGCTCCTGGAAGAATGAAAAGTCTTCCGCGCCGGTGATCAGGTTGCCTTCAATCAGCTTGTCCTCGCCGGCGGCCCAGTTGAGGGTTGGCATCATTTTGCGCAACAGTTGCGGATCATTGCCTGTCACCGGGAATGATGGGCCAATGACTATGTTGGCTGTTGCGCCGTTGGCCTCAGCAATAGCGTGCACTGTGCTGCGCAGCGCAGCGTGCAATTCCTCGCGAACACCGGGGTCAAAGGTGCGGATGGTGCCGGTCATTTCGACCTCGTCAGGAATAATGTTGCCCCGTAGACCACCGTGAATGCTGCCAATGGTAATCACAGCCGGTCCACGCGTGACGTCCAGCTGGCGACTGGGAATGGTCTGCAGTGCCGTCATGACCTGTGCTGCAACGAAAATCGGATCTACGCCCAGCCAGGGTGATGAGCCGTGAGTTTGCCGGCCGGTGATATTGATTTGCAGCCCATCTGCTGCTGCCATAAAGCCGTTCGCCCGGTATGCGAGTATCCCGGTTTCCATTGGCCATGCATGCAGGCCCAGGATGGCCTCAGGTGCATTCGGGCCACTCAGAACGCCTTCTTCGATCATCATGGAGGCTCCGCCAGGTTCCCCTCCTGGCGGGCCTTCTTCCGCGGGCTGGAAGAAGAATTTGACGGTGCCAGCGAGGTCAGCTCGATTGGTTGCCAGAACCTCCGCAGCCGCCATAAGCATGGCGACATGCGTATCGTGGCCACAGGCGTGCATTACCGGTACGTCCGCACCGTTGTATTCTCCTCGTGCCTTGGAGGCGAAGGGCAGGCCTGTTTGCTCAAGCACTGGTAAACCATCCATGTCCGCCCGAAGTGCGATCACAGGCCCCGGTTTGCCGCCAACGAGGGTGCCAACGACGCCCGTATGTGCGATGCCGGTCTCTACTTTGTCTATATTCAGGGCACGCAGGTGGTTTGCGACCTTTTCAGCGGTCTTGAATTCCCGATTCGAGAGTTCCGGGTTTGCATGCAGGTCCCGTCGCCATGCGATTAGCTTCGGCTCAACAGCCGTAAGGGCGTCATCGAGATTGGATTTTGCATCCTGTGCCAGGGCTGAACTACAAAGGCAGGCAAGAAGAAAACAGGCGAGGGTATGCATTTTCATTCGGCGACTCCGTTTTTTTCAATCTTAAACCAAGTTGTTGGTAGCGATTCATAAAATATGCGGGCATCAGCCAGAGACTGCAGTACAATCTGTCGCAGTTCGACCATATGGAAAAACAATCATCCATAGGTGACCGCAAAAGGCGGGCAGGAAATGGCATCAAAAGATGACTTGATGAAGGGATTCGAGTTCGGGCGCTGGTCGGTGCTGCCTGAGCGGGGCCTGATCTGCAG
>JBLHLN010000231.1:0-4240 GCA_047620565.1 Woeseiaceae bacterium | reverse complement strand
CCTGTCGATCAATGCTCCAATGAAAGTTTCCTTGTCTCCCTCTGGTGCATCGGGTGGCAGGTTCGCGAACATCTTGCCGTCGCTGACACTGGCAAAATCGATGTCGTCAATTTCTGCTGCAATATCGAGAATGTATTCGCCTTTATAACCCGCTTGCGGAAACTGAATCACTTCGTCGCGCAGTTCGAGCATGCGTAACAGTACGCTGACGCCAAGAATGTCCATCTGCCGCCCTGCGTCGTTCACGTAGTACTCGCGATCCACCGTAAAGCCTGCCGCATGCAGAAGATTACCCAGCGTGGCGCCAAACGACGCGTGCCTGCCATGGCCGACGTGCAATGGTCCGGTAGGATTCGCCGAAACGAACTCAAGCAGAACTCGCGGGGTTGGGCGAATTTCCTGGTGACCGTAACATTTGCCGTGTTGCAAAATTTGCCTGAGCTCGTGGTGAAACGCCGCGGCGCTGAGGTAGAAATTAATGAAACCCGGTCCGGCAATCTCGACCTTATCGACGAGGTCGCTCTGCGGCAGGTTGTCAATAATCGTCGCCGCAATCTCGCGAGGCGGTTTACCGACTGACTTGGCCAGTCGCATGGCGATATTGGTGGCGAATTCACCGTGTCGAGCGTCACGGGTACGCTCGACGGCCGTGCTTATGGAAGCGACTTCCGGCGCTTCAGCAAGTTCCGGCAGACCGGCGACGGCTTGCTGTACCAGGTTTGCGATGCTGGATTTCAATGTCTTCCTTCAATATTTGTGGGTGAAAAGGAATCGCGGCTAAAGCCGCTCCCACAAGCCGCGAACTGACAGGAAATGCGACTCGTCAGGATTTGCGATTTATGCCCTTTGAAACGCAATTCTAACGCGGACTCAGAAAAGCTCAATCGGATCGACATCAATAGACCACCTCACGCGCCGCGAGGCAGCGTCGTTTTCCAGTGTGCCACGCAATTGCTGCAGCATTTCGTGCAGGCTCCTGCGATCCCTGCTCTGCAGCAGCAGCTGTGCCCGATAGCGACCGGCCCTGCGCTCCATAGGGGCACTGACCGGTCCGAGTATGCGCACATCTGCGATTTGCATATTTTCCGCGATGACCCGGGCGGCGCTCAGGAAGTGATGAGTCTCGTCGCGTTTTGTGCCAGCCGCACGGAGTAACGCAAGCCTGGCGAATGGCGGCCAGGCAGCGCTGCGCCGTTCCTGCAGCGCAGTCTGCGCAACCTTTTCGTAGCCACCACTGAACAGCTCGCCCCAAAATGGATGTGCAGGGAAAGCAGTCTGGATGATCACCTCTCCCTGGCGTTTTTCCCTGCCCGCCCGACCTGCAACCTGTACCAGGCTCTGTGCGAGTCGCTCACCACCACGGAAGTCGGTACTAAACAGTCCCTGGTCAGCGTTGATGACAACGACCAGTGTGAGATTAGGAAAGTGATGACCCTTTGACAGCATTTGCGTGCCGACCAGTATTTTCGTCTCTCCTGAAGTTGCCATCGCCAGCGCTTTACTCATCGTTCCTTTCAGGCGAGTGCTGTCGCTATCAATTCGTGAGATGGGTTGATCAGGAAATATGCTGCGCAACGATTCTTCAAGTCGCTCGGTACCGTGTCCCAGTGGTCTGCATGGCGAACCGCACTCCTGACATTCACTTTCGATTGCACGTATCGAACCGCAGTGGTGACACATCAACCGATTACTACCTGAGTGCACCGTCATCCGGGCATCACAACGGCTGCATTCCGCAACCAGTCCGCAGCCGGCGCAGATCAAGGTCGGTGCAAAGCCGCGCCGATTGAGAAAAATCAGTGCCTGTCCGCCTTGTTCGGTGTTGCTTCTGATTGCGTTGACGACGGGGTCGCTCAAGCCATTGGCGGACGGCTGCCGCGTCAGATCAACAAGACGCAATAAGGGTGCAACTGCTTCGCCTGCACGGGTTGGCAACAGTAGTCGCTGATAGGCTCCCTCCTCACATCGCAGCAGTGATTCGAGAGAGGGTGTCGCAGTGCCAAGCACCACCGGGAGATTTCGATTTTTTGCTCGCGCGATAGAGAGATCGCGCGCTGAATAACGCAGTCCTTCCTGTTGTTTCAGAGAACCGTCATGTTCCTCATCAACAATGATGAGCCCGGGATTTTTGAGCGGTACGAAAACAGCTGAGCGGGTACCAACAATAAGTTGCGCGGAACCATTTCGAGCCTCGCGCCAATTCGCAAGCCTTTCATTGTCCGTAAGCGCCGAATGCATCAGAACAGGTTCAATGCCGAGACGCTCGCGGAAGCGAACGACGAGTTGTGGCGTTAGTCCGATTTCCGGCACAAGAACCAGGACTTGTCGGCCGGCGTCAATTTCGTCCTGAATCAGGCGCAGGTAGATTTCAGTTTTGCCACTGCCCGTAACGCCGTCGATGAGACTTACATGGAACCCGGTTTCCTGACGAATATGTCGTAGCGCTGCAGATTGATCCGCATTCAGGCGCGGCGCTGCGACTTGCTCAACATTCGAAAACGCTTGTCCGTCACGGCCATCGTCGTGGATTTCGAGCTCATCGATATATGATTTTTCGAGGAGCGTTTTTTTGACCCGACGCCAGCCCGGCATAACTTCGTCGAGTTCTGCGAAACGGATCGATTGCACATCTTTGATAAGTGCAAGCAATTCTGCCTGACGCGGCGCACGCCGCCCAAGCTCATCTGTATCCGCATCGTTGCCCGCCGCCGTAATCGAGATCATACGTACAGCGGAGATCAGCGGATTTCCCTTGCGCAAAAGGCCGGGTAGAGCCGCCGCGACAACTTCGCCGATAGGATGGTGGTAATAACTACTGGTGAAATTTATTAGCCAGAGGTCGGCAGCATAAAGCAGCGGCTTCTCGTCCAGTATCTCGATGGCTTCGCGCAACCTGGCGACCGGTACGTCGGTCGTGTCCGCAATCGTCATCACCATGCCAACCTGCACCCGCCGGCCAAATGGAACGCGCACGCGGCTGCCCACCGGCGGCATAACGCCGGGCGGTGGCAAATAGTCGAATAGCCGCGATAAGGGCGCATTTATAGCAACCCGAAGGACAGGGCCACTGCTCATACGAGTCCTGTGGGGCTAACGAAAAGATCTGATTGTTTATTAATTTCAATCATTTAGGTGTAGGTAGTAAGATGGGGGCAAGGTTTTTCATATTACATAATGTTGAGAAATAACTGCCGTCCCGGTGTCAACCAGTGCGTCGGCAGGACGTTAAATAGTCATGATTACCTGCAGGGAGTCAAGATGAAACTCTGCGACGAGATGGATCTCATGAAAAATTGCGATTGGATGCCGGGTAAATGAACGCCTGTATCGCCGAATCTGTAGCGAGTTTTGCGGTATCTTGCGATGGCTGTGAGCGGACGGGAGTCAGAACGCTGCAACGCGAGAGTGAGCTCAATCGGTTTTTTGTCGATGTCGAAAGGCGGGCGTTGCGAATCGCGGAGATTGGTGTCCGCAATCGCGATGACGCGCTGGACCTGGTACAGGACGCGATGATCAAGTTGGCGAGAAAATACGCAGACCGTGATATGGCGGAATGGACGCCACTTTTCTATCGCATTCTGCAAAACGGAGTGCGCGACTGGCACAGGCGTCAAGCTGTGCGAAATCGTGTCATGGTGTGGTTTGGGCGTGGCGGCGACGAAGATACTGATTACGATCCCGTCGCTCATGCACCGGATCCCGCCGGACGTACACCTGACGAGGAGCTGCAGTCCCACGAAGCGATGCTGACACTCGAAGATGGCATTGCAGCGTTGCCTGGACGACAGCGAGAAGCATTTATGTTGCGAACTTTTGAAGGGCTTGATGTTGCAGGTACCGCAGTTGCGATGGGCTGCAGTGAAGGTAGCGTCAAAACGCATTATTCCCGCGCAGTTCACACGCTGCGCAAAACCTTAGGAGAGCACTGGCAATGAGTGAGCGGAATGAGTCAGCCGCTGACGAGGCGTTCGTTGAGCAGGCGAAGAAACATTTTGATGAGAGCGTGGCAAATCTTGATGGCGCCACACAATCGCGATTGAACCAGGGCCGGCAGGCGGCGCTTGCCGAGCTTGGGACAGGTGGTCGCCAATGGGTGCAATGGGCACCGGCCGCAGGCGTCGCCGCGGCAGCAGTCGTTGCGGTCTTGTTGTGGACAGGGAATCCGCCTGTTGATGAGCTGACGCCGCCAACGGCGAGTGCAGATATCGAGATACTGCTCACAGAGGATAGCTTCGAAATG
>JBLHLN010000230.1:0-4286 GCA_047620565.1 Woeseiaceae bacterium | reverse complement strand
GCAGACATCCTGAAGGTCATAAGTGAAGTTGCTAAAATTTCCGGAAAAATAATGTTTGTAGTTCGACCAGCAGGTTGCGCGCGCATCCCTTTTGACGTGGATTATTTTTGCCTCCGGAAGCGCCGAAATAATGAAACCGATCGAGAGGAAATTGGCTGGCATTTTGTCCGTAATGTACGGTTCAGTCGCACCGATTTCTGTCAGGCCTGAATGATAGGAATTTCGCACGAACTGCAACTGAGTGGCAGAGAGCTGCGATGTTTGCCACTCCATCGCATTGACTGACTGACTAAGCAGCGCCAGCTCCCCTCCGCCAAATACCTGGGAATGGCTTGCCAGTATCTGCTCGACGAGCGTCGTACCCGATCGTGGCATTCCCAAAATAAAGATGGGTTGTTGAGGTTTGCCGTGTTCCGAATCGTCCGGCGCGCTCAGAACAGGATTCGCCTGCGCAAAGGCAGCTTTAATTTTGACGAACAACGCCCACGTGACAGAAAAGTCGTAGTTCAGTTCTGCTTTGCGCAATCGGTTGCCCTCTGTGAGGCAGGAAAACGCGCCGTCGAAGTTGTCGGTATCTTCATACGCTTTGGCCAGCGCAAAATTCAGGTCGGTTCGATCTTCATCACGCAGGTCATCTTGTTCCAACAACTGCAACATCTGCTGAATTTGCGGATCTCCATCGCGATAGTTCTTGATCGTGCTTAAGAACCGGTGCGCTTTGGCATATTCAGGATTGATCTGCAGGGCTTTGTTATAACTTGCAATTGCCTCCTCAGGCTTGCCGAGATCATTGAGCGTTGTGCCAAGATTGTTATGCGCTTCGGCAAAGTCCGGATTGATTTTCAGGGCACGACTGAGACTTGCTGCGGCCTCTTCAGGTTTACCAAGGTCATTGAGCGCCATAGCAAGATTGTTGTGCGCGTCGGCGAGGTCCGGTTCAATCTGCAACGCCCTGGTCAGACTTGCGACAGCCTTGTCAGGTTTGCCGAGATCAATAAGTGCTGCACCAAGATTGTTATTTGCTATGACAAGATCTGGTTTGAATTGCAACGCTCTTTGATAACTGGCCGCAGCTTCCTCGGTCCTGCCGGAAATTCTCAGGACATCGCCGAGATTACTATGCGTTTCGGCCAGATCCGGCTTGATCTTCAGCGCTCTGCGGTAACTGTCTGCGGCCTGTTCAGGTCGCCCGAGCCCGAGGTTGATTGCGCCGAGTAGATTTGCAGTAGTTGGCTCGTTTGGATACCTCTCGGCCATTGCTTCGCCGTGCAGCAAGGCTTCCTGGAGTTTTCCGTGATTGTAGAGTGCCAGCAATTCATTGATCTGTTGGCGAAATTCTTCAACATTCATATACGCGATTACTTTGGTTAAATTCGGATTTGGTCAATGGGTTAGACACTTACTGATCTGGGTTTGGTGGCAATTTTTCCAGTAAAAAGTTGTTCATCAGTCTGTACAAGTGCCGCTTGGTATTTTCTTTTTCCTTAATCGAGTGACTGCGATCGGGATAAATCATTAAGTCGAAATCCTTGTCGAGCTCAATGAACTTATCGACGAGCTGCTCGGTACTTTGATAATGAACATTATCGTCAGCCGTTCCGTGAACGATTAACAGGTCACCCTCAAGACCGGCGGCATGCGTGATCGGAGAGCCAAGTCGGTAGCCATCTTCGTTATCCGCAGGTAACCCCATGTAGCGTTCCTGGTAGATGGTGTCATACAGGCGTTGGTCGCTGACAAACGCGACAGCAATGCCGGCGCTGTAGACCTCAGGATAGCGAAACATCACATTGAGCGTCATTTGTCCGCCGCCACTCCAGCCCCAGCTGCCTACTCGTTCCGGGTCCAGGTAAGGTCTTTCATCAAGGAGTGCTTTGACTGCGGCCACCTGATCGGCCGGAGACTGGATGCCGACCTGGCGATAGATGGACTTTCGCCAGGCGCGTCCTCTCGGCGCCGGTGTGCCGCGGCTGTCGACGCTGGCTACGATGTAACCTTGCTGCGTCAGTAAAAGATGCCAAAGATACTGGTCGCTTCGCCATCGATTGAGCACTGTCTGACCGGCAGGTTCACCGTAAACAAAGACCAGCATTGGGTACGATTGTTGCGGGTCAAAATCCGGCGGTTTCATCATCCAGCCATCCAGCTCGATGCCGTCACCGATGCCGATTTTGAAGAATTCTGATTCCCCGCGTGGCGTCGCCTGCAACAGTGCTGCTACCTTGTCGTTCTCAACGATGTTGCGCAGCCTCTTATGATCCGGCAGCGAAACCAAATCGATAGTTGGCGGCTTGCCAAATGCTGAAAACGTGTGAAATGCCCAATCGGAATTGGGCGAGATTCGGTAAGTGTTGAATCCAGGATCGCCGACCGGGGTAAGGCGTTCTATTCCCGGTTCTCCCAGCAATGGTGACCGATACAGGTAGCGGGCGGCGTTGTCTTCGGGGGATGCAATGTAATAGACCCAGCCATCGTCGGTATCGATATTCTCGATGCTGATGATGTCGAAGTCCCCCGGCGTAATGAGTCTTACATCTTTGCCGTCGCGCGAGATTCGATATAAGTGACGCCAGCCATCAAGTTCGCTAAGCCAGGTGAAATAGTTGCCGTCGTCGAACCACT
This sequence comes from Woeseiaceae bacterium, assembly GCA_047620565.1. Taxonomy (GTDB): domain Bacteria; phylum Pseudomonadota; class Gammaproteobacteria; order Steroidobacterales; family Woeseiaceae; genus SZUA-117. The sequence continues at coordinate 1,664 of JBLHLN010000230.1, read as the reverse complement.
TTAAATCGTCGTTGACGTCCAGCCACGCTTCATCCGTGTCTGTAAAGATTTCTTGTGTTGAGCCGTCATTGGCGTTCGCCAGTATGACCCGATTGCGATTCTGTAATCGGTTTACGTATTGAATAATCACTTGCTCTGAACTATCTGCCCAACTCATCTGTGGCACATAATTTTGGCGTGGATCATCATCCAGTTGTATCCAGGTGGTTTCTGCTGTCCCGATGTCGACCACACCAACACGGACGGCAGAATTCGTTGTACCGGCTTTCGGGTATTGCAGCGGTATCGGATGCGAGTAGACGTCGTCTGTATTCTTCATCATGTAGAAAGTGCCGACTCCCTCTGTGTCGAACTGCCAGTAGCTAAGCTGACTGGAATCGGGACTCCACTTGAACGCGTCACGCACGCCAAACTCTTCTTCGTTCACCCAGTCGCCGGTGCCATTGACGATCAGATCCGACCCGTCAGTGGTCATCGCCCTGACGGATTTACCGTCGATACTCTCAACGTATATGTTGTTCGTATGCATGTACGCGATGTGCTGGCTATCGGGGGAGAACTTGGCATACATCAGTGTTGATGGTTTGGCGGCTGTACCAACCTGCCGCAAGTCCCAGCTTTCAAGGTTCAGCAACCAGTAATCACTGAGCGGTTCGTTACGGCGAAACTTCACGGTATTCGTACTGATCAGCATGAACTTGCCGTCGTCCGACCATGAATAGTCTTTTATCTCCAGCGGCACTTTGGCGTCGTCCGGAACCAAGCGACTCGCGTCGACAAGGATCTTTTCTTCGCCGGTCGAAGAATCGTGTTGCACAATGTCAAAGCCATCGGGAGTTGCATCAGATTCTTTTATGGTTGTGTAACTTGCTCCTTCGTTGAGCCATTTACTGGACACAGGCTCATTAATTTCGAATTCCTCGTCGTGAAAAATTCTTTCAACACTGAGATTCGCTGTCGATTGCGCTGCCGACTGCACCGAGCCCAGTGCGACCAGCAAGCCGAGGGAGTAGACGCCAACACGGCGTCGATTGTTCGTAGTCATGCATAGTGCTCCGTAAGCGGCGGAATTTCGTGAAGCTTTCAATTAAGTGTACGATGTATTCGCTGCAACAGACATAGGGAGCCGGCGGAAAATACGATTATGCCCATTGTGGATTTAATGCTGAATTTCGCCGGCAGACTAACCGCTGGAATACGCCTGATTGTCACCTGGCTGGTCATCGGCTTTTTTAGTTACATGGCAATAGCGGTTCTGGTCCAGGTGGTCGGTCGCTACGTTTTTAATTTTTCGATCGATTGGGCGGCGGAATCTGCGACTTTTGCTCAGGTCTGGATGATTTTGCTGGCTGCAGGTCTGGCAATGCGAAGAAATCTGCATGTAAGCGTTGACGCTCTGGTCAGTTTCCTGCCGGAATCAGTACTCAGGTTTCTTACGCTTGCCATTGCCATTCCCTGTCTCTGGTTTTTGTGGCATGCGATCGCGGGAAGTATGGCGCTGATTGACATCGGCCGAATCCAGACCTCGCCGGTGCTACAGATCCCGATGTGGATTCCGTACTTGTCTTTGCCCCTGGGCCTCGCCTATTTCGGCCTTGAGTTGATCCTGACTCTTGTCGCGAAGTGGAAGGACCCGAAAGGGCTGGCCACCGAAGCGGAAAAAC
>JBLHLN010000229.1:0-4289 GCA_047620565.1 Woeseiaceae bacterium | reverse complement strand
TTGCCTGCTGAAGCATTGTTGCCGGACAGAGGCAACAACAATGCGATCTGACGCGGATAATTCAGCAGCGTGTCGTCAGGCAGGGACAGGTCTGAAAGAATGCCAATGGCCGGGTGATTGATATAAGTCTGTTGCCAGCTGACAACGCCGTTGCCCCAGCCGATGCCCTGTTGTCCGGTAGTATTGGCAAGTACAGCAAGCGTCAACCAGCCGCGGGTCACCGGGTCGTAGGCGACTTCGGCGGCATTGCGTAATACGTCTGTATCACTGACCAGCAACCCTGCCCACAGGCGGCGTCGGTTACGGTCTATGGAGCCCGCACTATCGAGCCAGTTTTCACGCTGTATAAACAAGTCGATGGCACGGGTCGGATCGTCTTTCTGAAACCATGCATCGGCGCGCAACGCCTCGACGCGTGCGCGATGACGGTGTGGCAACGGTTGGCGACTCAATGGCTCAAGCAACGTGAGTGCCTGGTCAGGTCGGCCTTCCCAGAGGGCCAATGCTGCAGCGTCAGCGCTCCACAGCCACAGTAATTCGCCGTCCTCCGGTGCCGCAATGCCGCTAATCGCTGTACGGGCTCTGCGGCCGTCACCTGCGTCCAGCCATTGCTCAACAGCAAGCAAAGTCAGTCGATCTCGTTCTGTGCCGGATGCCTGCGTCGCCATACCAATGTAAACGCCGGCGGCCTCCGCATAGCGTCCCTCATCTGCAAGCGTTTCTGCGCGAACTTCGCTCTGGTTGCTGCCGCCAACACCGAAACCGGTTGTTTCACACGCGCTCAGCGCAAGGCACGCGGCCAGCAGCGCGACTAATTGCCTTGCGACACAGGCAGTTCGCGAAAACGCGCCGGTCATATCGCTTGCCTCAACAGGCAGTGTGCGGGCAGGATGTTATTGAGAGTTGTCATTGACCAATATTCTCTATGCAAAATCACATCTACAGGCATTTCCTAGTCGCGGACACCGAAGATTGAACCACGGCACACTATTCGTCGTCGCAACACCTATTGGAAATCGCGACGATTTGTCGCTGCGCGCCCGGCAGGTTTTAACCGATGCAGATCTTATTGCCGCCGAGGATACCCGCCACACTGGGCGATTGCTATCGCATTTCGGTATCAAAAGTCGACAAATCGCACTTCACGATTACAACGAGCAGGCAATCCTTGACGACATTATTTTGCAGCTGAAAAGTGGCAAATCGGTGGCATTGGTCAGCGATGCGGGAACTCCGCTTATCAGCGACCCTGGATTCAGATTGTTGCGTGCCGCGCATGAGCAGAATATTCCGGTGTCGCCTATTCCGGGCGCCTCTGCGTTTGTTGCTGCGCTTTCTGTTGCCGGCCTGCCCACGGATCGGTTTTGTTTTGAGGGCTTCTTGCCCGCGAGGCAAGGCACGCGCCTCGACAGGTTGAAGGCTATTAGCAATGAATCTCGCACAATCATTTTTTACGAGTCTGTGCATCGCATAAAAGACTCAATAAGCGACATGGTTGATGTGTTTGGAATTTCACGGCGGGCTTTTGTCGGTCGCGAGCTTAGCAAGATGCACGAGCAGTGCGTTCTGGCGACGCTTGGCGAGTTGCAGGAGATGTTGCAAAACAATTCCATAGCAACGAAAGGAGAATTCGTCGTGGTCGTAAAGGGCGCCGTTGAGGTTACTTCAGATACTGAAAAAATTGATATAAGTCAGTTGCTTAACGAGCTACAAGCCGTCCTGCCGGGTAAGCAGGCGGTGGCCATTGCCAGCACATTGACTGGTCGGCGAAGAAACGAATTGTACCGGCTCATGCTGGATCTGAAAGACGGCCCCGCCGATTCAAAGTAGGCCGATTCACGGCAGGATATCGAGCCGCTCCGGCAACACCTTGCCTGTGACGCCCCGGCGGGAATTAGCGATCGCATAGTAATGCCGGTTGCATGCCCGGCCATGCGAATGAGCACCTGGCACTAGGGTCTTGCACCTGTCAGTCAGATAGCGCGACGGTTTATGCGAATTGATGGTGCCATGCGCTACACTGCGAAGTCTGAGAAAGTAAGAGTCGGCCAGGCAGCCGCCGCATTGTTTTTTGCAGTGCGGAGGAAAGTCCGGGCTCCGTAAGGCAGGGCGCCAGGTAACGCCTGGAGGGTGCGAGCCCATGGAAAGTGCCACAGAAAATATACCGCCTGAGCGCAAGCCCAGGTAAGGGTGAAATGGTGCGGTAAGAGCGCACCGCGCGGGTGGTAACACTCCGCGGCAAGGTAAACCCCGTCCGGAGCAAGACCAAATAGGGGAGTACGCAGGGCTTATGCTCTGCACCGTGTGCCTGAGCGGACTCCCGGGTAGGTTGCTAGAGGCAGTTGGTGACAGCTGTCCCAGATGAATGGTTGTCCACGACAGAACCCGGCTTACGGCCGGCTCTTTCTTTCTCTTTTCACAGCGAGCAGTCCTGCTGTCGCGTTCTGGGCATTAATAGCATATAAATCAATGTGTTATATAATAACCCTGCAGTCCACACAGAGTATGCCGCGCGAGCTGCTGTTTTGTGTGGAAAATAATCGGCCCAGGCCAGTGGTGTCGCCCAATAGCGACCATTATTTGATTTCGAGTTGAGAAAAGACCCTTAACCTGTTGATTTATAGTTCCTAAAGCCTGCCACAATTCGCCCGAATTTGGCCACGAATTAGCCCCTAAGTCCCTGTACAACAAGTATTAATTACGGCTCGCGGTTGACGCTGCAGAGAGGCATCAATATAGTGTTGAAAAGTGGAAAAAAGTGGGAGGAGATGGGCTAATGCGGAAATCGTGCGACGAGTACGGACCCGCTTCCCATCAACAGATTCGTGTTTCGTGGAGCTACCAAAGTAACGCTGGACGCCAAAGGGCGCATGGCAATTCCAACCCGGTACCGGGAGCGGATTGCTGCGCGTTGCGACGGGCAGCTGATCGCCACGGTCGACAAGGATTATTGCCTGCTAATTTATCCGTACCCGGATTGGGAAGAAATCGAGCGAAAACTGGTCCGTCTGCCGAGCCTGGACAAGAAGGCACGCCGCCTGCAGCGGTTAATGGTTGGACACGCCACCGAAATCGATATCGACGGCCATGGACGAATACTGCTGTCGCGTGAATTGCGTGAGTTTGCCGGGCTTGGTCGCCAGGCAGTTTTGCTTGGGCAGGGCAACAAGTTTGAACTCTGGGATGAAGAGCGCTGGAACGGTAAACGAGATGAATGGTTGAGCGATGACGATGATACGGATTTGTCAGCAGAGCTTGAATCTCTGTCTCTCTAGAAACGCTCCGGCTGGGTGAGAAAAAAGTCGGAAGGTACCAGCCATCATGTGCCGGTTCTTCTGGATCAATCAATTGCTGGGTTGAGCCTGAAAAAAGGTGGTTGCTATGTCGACGGGACTTTCGGTCGTGGCGGCCACAGCGGTGCCATCCTGGATCGGCTGGGACCCTCAGGACGACTGTTGGCAATCGACAGGGATCCGCAGGCGATTGCTGAGGCAAGCAAAAAGCTGTTGCAGGACCCGCGAATTGAATTGTTACAGGGCGAAATTTCGGAATTAAAAAAACATGCGAACAAAAGAAACTTACTCGGAAAAGTGGATGGCCTGTTACTCGATTTGGGGGTCTCATCACCACAACTGGATGAAGCCGACCGCGGCTTCAGCTTTCAATCTGACGGACCGCTGGACATGCGGATGGACCCAACCAAGGGAGAAAGCGCAGCCAGCTGGCTCGCGCAGGTCAAAGAACGGGATCTAAAGAAAGTGTTATATGCGTTTGGTGAAGAACGAAATGCCGGGCGAATTGCGCAAGCAATCGTCGCCGCTCGTTCCCTGCAGCCAATTCTCCGGACCTCCCAGCTAGCAGCGATCATTAGTGATGCTGCGCCCGCGCGGGGGCAAAAAAAGCATCCGGCCACGAAGACCTTCCAGGCAATACGTATTCGTATTAACGATGAACTCCGTCAGCTGGACGACGCATTGCAGGCGTCGATCGACTTGCTGTGTTGTGGCGGTCGACTCTGCGTTATCAGTTTTCACTCGCTCGAAGATCGGCAGGTGAAACGCTTCATGCGCAACGCTTCACTTGAATCAGTGCAATACCGCGGCCTGCCGGAAATACCGAAAGAGCACCGACCACTGTTCAAACTTGTCGCCAAGCCGGTTAGCGCTACCGACGACGAAATCGCTTCGAATCCACGTTCGCGAAGTGCGCGACTGAGAATCGCGGAGCGCTTGTGATGCAAATTGCACACTTAAGACAACCGCTACTGCTGACGATGACGTTTGCCGCTG
>JBLHLN010000228.1:0-4302 GCA_047620565.1 Woeseiaceae bacterium | reverse complement strand
TCCTTGCGTCCCCGCAAGATGTCGTTACTCACGGCGGCGATCTGAAATTCGAAGCCGGAGCCGCTGCGATCGTCAGTGAAAGTATCGACTTGTTCATCGAGAACAAACAATTGGCATTCGCTGGCTTGCCAGCAGTCCGGAATCGAAATGTAGCCATCGGTACCGATAATGTAAGCCGTGTTCTGCAGCTTGCAGCGAAATGACGTCGCCAGCGTTGCAACGAGGTCATCGTAGCTGAACAGCATCACAACATCGTCATCAACCCCATTCGGTGCGTGGTGTGAAATGACCTCGATATCCGTCGGCGCCTGTTGAGCGAAGTAACGGGCAATCGCAATCGGGTAGATGCCCATATCCAGCAAACAACCGCCGGCTAGAGTCGCGTTATACGGGCGCGAGTCCGCGGCATAGGACATCGGGTAGCCGAAATCCGCCTTGATGTGGCGCAACTCACCGATTCTTCCTGTGTCGACCCATTCTTTCGCCTTCTTAATTGCTGGCAGGAACCAGGTCCACATCGCTTCCATGAGATAGCCATTCGTCCTGGCGGCGGCATCCAGCAGTACGCGGCACTCTGCTGCGGACGTCGTAATTGGTTTTTCACACAGAACTGCTTTGCCAGCCTCGAGCGCATCGACCGAGTTTCTCAGGTGCAGGGTGTGAGGCGTGGCAACATAGATCGCATCGATATCAGGATCGGCAAATAGCTGATCGTATCCTTTATAAGCATGGGCAATCCCATGCTTCGCGGCGAATTTGGAAGCGGACGCCAGGCTGCGCGCCGCAACAGCTCCGACATGCGCATGGGGCACATGACTGATGTCGCTCGCAAACGTATTCGCGATATTGCCCGCGCTCACAATGCCCCATCGAATCAGGCTCATGGTCGCTCGCTACTGACGCCAGAGTCGAGGTACTTGCGAAATTCAGGATGTCTGGGCTTCACCGTGGCCTTTATTCATTATTGTTTCTGCCAATATACACCACGCCCACGCCGCCAGATCATCCGTAATAACCTATGCATCCCACAACTCATAAACCTGATCAGCCAAGTCTCATACTTGCTGACACGCAGTCCCTCGCCGAACATCAGATTGTCGTTTCAGAGATCAGCATGGCAGCTGGAGCAGAACTATTAGATGAGCGTTTTAGTGAACGGAAACTCGTTGACAAGATTGCTCAAATATTGATGTCCGATGGTGTGACAAGAGTGTTTGCGATCTCCGACAAAGTCGAATTTGTATCAGAAGATGAAAGTATGACGTTCCATTTTCGCATCATCCTGCACTCGTTAAAGACCGCTGAGTCAGGTTGTCGGAATGTGTTGTGGGTGATGGCTCAAGTGATCCCCGACTTGATCGGAACCACTTTTGTTTTGGGTGATACGCATTCTCACCGTGCTGAAGAGCTTCAACGGGCTGTATTAGATCAAACTACAATGCTTTATTCCGTCGGCCAAATAGGTGTGGATCAAAAAGTAACTGTGAAATATTCATTCTCGGATGGTTCGTATTTGGCGAGTGAGACACCTGACACTGACGAGTAACGGAAGAGATGTAGCGTCCGCTTTCGGCCAAAAGCGGACATTCAGACCAAGAGGAATTAGGAAGATTGAACGTCTGCTTCCGGCCAAAAGCAGCCAGTCGGAACTCCTTTCGGAATCCTTAGCCCAAAAAGTCGTCGCCCTCGTCGGACTCAGCTGTGCGTATGAGTCGACTGTCTCTTACAGCGGCCTGACGATGCTTAACAGCGATTCGATAGTCGGGGTCGGTGACCATTTCGAGAAACGCGCCCGCTGTGGGGTAACGGGCGACGAAGATCATGTCCCAACACTTGTCCTTCGGACCAATAATCATTAGTTCCGGCTTACCACGCCAAATAATTTCACCACCAACGCGGCGGAAAATGGGACCACTCTCCCTGCTATACGCTGCATACGCCTCTGCGCCAGTGGCTTCCCGGCCATCCTCATAAGCCGCTTTCTCGCGAAAGCGCAGGAGGTTGAGCATCATGATCGGTTTGTCGCGGGGCAGTTCTTTGAAAGCATCGAACTGGTCGCGCTCAGGATCAATGTAGTTGGACATGATCGCCTGCTGCTTAGTGGTAACGGGACTAGAATAGCAAATCGAACCCAGCCCTCGCCCCATGAACCTAGTGTCTGCTTAGGGTCATTACCAGCCGCTGAGTGTATCACCAGGCCAGTGGCTGCTTACGGCCAGAAGCGGTCATTCAGCTTCCAATGACGCTCGACAATCCCCGCCAAATGACCTGAGCTACCATCGCCACAATCACGAACAGTTGAAATGCTGGCGCGTGGAATCGGCTGGCCAGTAAGGCGAGAATTGCCATTGATACCTGCGACGCAGCAACCAACGGCCAAAAGTCACGGAAAATAAAGGGCTGCATAAGAAATGCGAATGAGAGGTAGGTGACGGCTACCAGCACAAAAATTTTGGGCGCAACGCGCAGGTAGTACTCTTGAAGATCTGATCCGGACACTCTCTCTGGGAAACAGAGACGCGCAATCATGTACAAAATCGCGACCGGGAAAAGAAGTATCAGATACTCCGGAAAGGTCCACTCCGGGCGATCTCCCACCCGCCATACCGCCCACCAAAGTTGCCACAGCAGGAGCAACGCCCAGCCGGCAATTAGTAGCAATCGATAACTTATTCGTGATTCTTCTGCACGAAGTGTGTCAGCAAACCCACGCAGAATTTCAGCCACAGCCAGACCCACAATGATTGCATGGGCAACGAGAACAAATTCCATTACAGACATCGATATTCCACAAGTCAGGGTCAGTATCTGGCTGGCTAGAGATAACGCCGGCAGCTTCACTTTTAATGGCTGCTTTGGGTCAGTAGCAGCCTGTCAGCAGTTTAACACTTGAGGGGCTGCTTACGGCCAGAAGCAGCCGCTGGGTGAGTCGATTTGAGACGAAATTACTGGTCGCCGAGATCAGTGCACTTCTCCCGATTCAGCAGAGAAAATGTGCCCGGTACTCCTCGCCCATGAATGTCCAAGTAATCACTCATCGCCTGTACGAAGTCTGGATGAAAGATACCTTCGCTAGGTGGCCACCAATTTCGGTCTCCCCACCCAATCGTAATTCTCCAGTACGACTGGTATCCCTCGTAGATTCCTTGGTCGATAAGACCCTGTTGCTTTTGATACCACTGGTTTTCGTATGTACGGATTAGGCGCTCCCAATAGAGTCTCCGCATATTCAGCTCAACAATCGACACGGGTTCGCACGCATAAACTCTGTGAAGAATGTCCGCCATTCTTTCATTGGGATTGAGTAACGAGTCTCGCATGTCTCGATGAAATTCCTGGACTGCTTGAGCTCGATTGGTCTGCGTATTTTGTTGAATCTCGAACGCGAGAAAGGCAACTGACGCTATTACGCCTATGTTGGCGACAATTGCGATCCAATGATTGGTCCTGTCTATGTTCATAATAGGGGTTTATTCACAAGGGGCCGCTTTGGGTCACAAGCAGTCGTTCAATAGATTATCACGCGACAGGCTGCTTACGGCCAGAAGCAGACGTTTCCTAGGGGGCTTTCAGGTCCTCCTCAGCCACCCATTCTTCGCGGATTTTCTGAATTTTGTTGTAGAAGCTAGGCGTGCACCTGACCTTGGCGGTTCGAGTCCACCAATTTGATCCATGCCTACACATGATCAATTCACGGTATGCTGGCGCCATGAACCGCATCAAGTCCTCGTCGTCATCCTCATCAAAATACAAGTCCGACTTGAACTGATGGTCCATATCTTCGAGGCTCGTGAAATAAACCTCCAGGAGCGACTCAAACCTCGCTAATTCAACGGGGCCAAGCTCTTCCGAGTTCTTGCCTCGATGATAAATGCTGGCCAGTTCAGAATTATCGGCAATTAGTTCAAAGAAGCGCGCATAGAACGTAGAAGTCTCATGAACCATTGCTGATCGGGCAACTAGGGTGTTTTGGCTGATAAGTTGGGAATTTTGCCGAACTTGAATGGCCAAATAGACCAGAGACGCGACCACAGCGAATAGGCCGACTACCTCTACAATTGCGACAACTGCTTCCCAGTTCACTCGTCGACTCCTATCGTATTCAAATCGTTTCTCAGTGACCGATTTGGATCACCAGAAGCTTACCACCTGGGCGGCGGCTTCCGACCGCATACCAGTCAATCGTTTCAAAATGGCCAGAAGCAGCTCCTGAAATCAGTCCGCAGATTTCCAAGAATTGATACGGCCCTTCCATGACCCGTCAGAGTCTTTTGTCCATACCTTAATCCATCGACTGGAGCC
>JBLHLN010000227.1:0-4324 GCA_047620565.1 Woeseiaceae bacterium | reverse complement strand
GGCGACGATGGGCAACTGTACGATCTGATGCCCATCCCATTTACAGAAGAGGCCGTTAAATATGTGGCCGATCGAATTCGGCGAGCACAGGACATACTTGAACGACGCATGGCAATAGAAAATGTGTCCTATTACGCACCGACAGATACGTCGATGTCGGAAATCGAATTTATTCGCGCGGTACTCGACGAGGCCGATTGCAACCTGTTACTCGATGTCAACAATATCGTTGTTAACAGCATCAACCAGAAATACGATGCCACTGAGTTCTTGCTGGCAATGCCGCAGGAGCGCATCAGCTATTTCCACCAGGCAGGCCACTATATTGAGGCTGAAGATCTCCGGATTGATACTCACGGAGCTGAAGTAGGCGACCAGGCCTGGCAGCTTTTGGCTGATGCTTACGAGCATTTCGGACCAGTGCCGACACTGCTTGAACGTGACTTCAATTTTCCGCTAATGGACGATCTGCTGGCCGAGGTGCGTCGTATTCGCTCAATGCAGGATGCTGCGGGTGCACATCAGAAAATCAAGGAATCCGGTCGTGGCTGAAACTCCGGACTTCCAGAAAAAACAATACGAGTTTGCCGCGCACATTCGCGATCCGGACAATAATGCTGCACCGACCGCCGTGGAAGATCGGCGCATGGCGATTTATCGTGAATTATTTTTTAACAATCTTCACAGCCTGCTCAGCCAAACGTTTCCGGTCCTGAAAAAACTTCACGATGCAGATCGCTGGCGTATGCTCGTTCGAAAATTCATGGTGCAACACCAGGCACAAACGCCCTACTTTCTTGAAATTCCGGCGGAGTTTCTTGCATTTCTGCAAAACGAATACGAGCCTGATGAACAGGACTTCCCCTTCCTGATAGAACTCGCACATTACGAGTGGGTCGAGCTCGCATTGTCTGTTTCGGAGGAAGGCAACGATACGGACAGTGTTTTACCTGACGGCGATTTGCTGCAGGGAGTGCCGGTTCGGTCTGAGCTTTGCTGGGTGTTTCCTTACCAGTTTCCGGTCCACCGAATAAATTCAGAATACCAACCCTCAGAGCCTGATGATCAATCGACAATCCTTGCTATTTGCCGTAAAGCCAACGATGACATGGACTTCATGGAACTGAATCCTGTGACCGCCCGCCTGCTGGAAATAATCCAAAGCAATGAACAACTCACAGGGCGCGAGCTGCTTTTAAATCTCGCGACGGAAATTGGCTATGCCGATCCAGACGTCCTGGTGCAACATGGTGAAGAAGCCATGCAACAAATGCGGGTTGCCGAAATACTGCTGGGCACAAAGAAGTAATAAATAAGACTGACTGCCGGCCTCAAACCAACAACACTTCAAACAGAACCAACTCGGAGCGAACGATGACGGACTTTCTGAAACGTATGCAGGACCTGTTGGACTCTACCAAGCGCGTAGATTTTCTCGGCCCGCTGGCACTGCGACTCTACCTGGCACCGGTTTTCTGGGTCGCTGGTATGAACAAAGTCAACGGTTTTGAAAATACCGCAGCCTGGTTTGGTAACCCGGACTGGGGGCTTGGCTTGCCATTTCCGACGCTGATGGCGGGTCTGGCCACCGGAACTGAAGTCCTGGGAGCAATTGCCCTGGTAATTGGCCTGGGAACTCGCTGGTTTTCAATTCCACTCATGTTCACGATGGTAATCGCCGCTACGCAAGTGCACTGGCAACACGGCTGGCAGGCGATTGCGGATCCGATGAGTCCGTGGGCGAACGCCGATTCTCCGGGCGCCATTGAGCGCTTGGGTAAAGCGAAAGACCTGCTTCGTGAACACGGCAATTATGACTGGTTAACTGAGACCGGGAATTTCGTGGTTTCCAACAACGGCATGGAATGGGCGGCGACCTATTTCGTAATGCTCTTGGCGTTGTTCTTTATTGGCTCGGGCAAGTTGAGCGTTGATCATCTGCTTGCCGGTCGTTTTTCAAGAAACACGCTCTGACGAGTTGGTGTAATGTAGGCAGGCCGGCCAGGCTACATGTGGTCGGAAGCCTTTATTGGCTGCTGCTTTAATGACTGATTCTTTAATCAATGTAGCTTTGTCTTTGGCGCACTAAATAATTAATTACTAAAGATCAATCCGCGCCGATCAATAAGTGATTTTTTTCTTTGTCGGCGGATTGGGGGAGTATCAACTATGGAGGAATCCTTCCTGAGCGCGATAAACGTCGTGCAGATAATGTCCGCCGTACTCGTGCTTATTTTGGGTCTCGGCCTGCTCGCCATCGTCGTCATGTACATAGTCGACAAAACCCAGACCGAGAGCGCGATTCGGCGCAATTTCCCGGTCATCGGCCGTTTCCGCTACTTTTTTGAAAATCTCGGCGAATATTTCCGCCAATATTTTTTCGCGCAGGATCGCGAAGAAATGCCGTTCAACCGGGCGCAAAGATCCTGGGTCTACCGGGCCGCAAAAGGCATCGACAATACGATCGCTTTCGGTTCCACTCGCGACCTGCGGCCCACCGGCACGATGATTTTCGTCAACTGCCCCTACCCCGTCCTCGAGACTGACATTGCACCGGCCTCGGCAAAAACAATTGGCCCGACCGCGCGTGAGCCATACACGACCAATTCGATTTTCAACGTGTCCGCCATGAGTTTCGGCGCTATATCCAAACCGGCAGTGCTCGCATTATCCAAAGGCTCGGCAATGGCCGGCAACTGGATGAATACCGGTGAGGGCGGGCTGTCTCCGTATCACCTCGAAGGCGGCGCCGACATCGTTTTCCAGCTGGGCACCGCCAAATATGGCGTACGCAATAAAGACGGCAGCCTGAGTGACGAAAAGCTCAAAGAAGTCGCAGCGCACGAGCAAGTGAAAATGATCGAGATCAAGCTTAGTCAGGGCGCCAAACCTGGCAAAGGCGGCATTCTGCCTGGCGCCAAGGTCACAAAGGAAATCTCCGAAATTCGTGGAATTCATGCCGGCGAAGATTCCATCAGCCCGAATCGCCACCCGGAAATTGATTCGGCGGAAGATTTGCTGGATATGATCAATCACATTCGCGATGTGACCGGGCTACCTGTTGGCTTCAAGGCCGTCATTGGCGCGTACGGCTGGCTGGACGATCTATTCGAACTGGTTTTACAACGTGGCGTCGAAAGCGCGCCCGACTTTATTACGGTTGACAGTGGCGACGGTGGCACCGGCGCTGCGCCGATGAGTCTGATGGATTGCGTAGGTCTACCCATAAAAGAAAGCCTGCCACTGGTAGTAGACATGGTTAACAAGTATGGGCTCGATGATCGAATGCACGTAATCGCGAGCGGCAAGCTTATTACGCCGGCAGAGGCGGCATGGGCATTGTGTGTCGGTGCCGACTTCATCAACTCTGCGCGCGGGTTCATGTTTTCTCTGGGCTGTATTCAGGCCCTGCAATGCAACAAGAACACCTGCCCGACAGGAATTGCGACACACCAAAAGAACCTGCAACGTGGCCTGGTCGTCGAAGACAAAGCGGAACGTGTGCGACATTACTCGGAAAGCATGCACAAAGAAATCGGCATCATTGCCCACTCGTGTGGTGTGCGTGAACCGCGGCAACTGAAACGGTTCCACTGCCGCATTGTCCAGGAAGGGGGGCGATCTGTCCCTTTGAACGAGATTTATCCGGATGTAAGCCCGTCCAAAGCCGCCTGATAGCGCGCGGCATTCAATTAAGCTCCGATCTGGTCGATAAGTTCTCTGACCTCTTTGCTGCTTCGTCGAACTGGTTGGGCCCTGTATATCCCGGCACCTTTGAACAGACCGATTCAGGGAGTGCGAGAAAAGACTTGCGGGAGGGCAAGGGCGCTCCCCTGTGATCGAGACGGTGTGAATGAATGACGAAATATCGTGCCTAAAATGTCCTGCCCGTCATTTATTAGCGTACACCCCACATTAATCGAGTACACTTTGTGTACGCTTGAATGAGTTGGACCAAACAAAATCATCCTCAAACGATAGGACCCTGCCATGAGCGAAGAGCAATGTAACCACGTCGTCTGGCTCGAACGGATCGTGCCCCAATATACAGATTCGCCACATTGGCTAGCTCACGATCTTAAGGATGGCAATCCACCCAGCGAACTCGCCAGCGACGACATCATTTTTCACTTCTGCCCATTGTGTGGCGCTAATTTGAAGAACAAGTAGTCTTATCAAGCGCACTTACGAACTGTGCCGGAATGGGCGGAACATACACTGGCCCTGGGCAGTTTTAAGTGAGGCTTATTGGAGCGCCAGTTGCCATTCCACTTTCATCCAATCCGGTTTCGTGAAAGTAGCCATCATAAGCAGCGTCCAGAAC
>JBLHLN010000226.1:0-4324 GCA_047620565.1 Woeseiaceae bacterium | reverse complement strand
TCTAAAACTGTCGCAACCTGGCACGGTCACCAAATCGACCAAGTACGGACTCGGCAAGATCTAAAATTTACCATTATGGTCTAAAACTGTCGCAACCTGGCACGGTCACCAAATCGACCAAGTACGGACTCGGCAAGATCTAAAATTTACCATTATGGTCTAAAACTGTCGCAACCTGGCACGATCAACAAATTCGACCTCGATCGGCACTATCCCACGACCCTTAAACCTGTGGAACAGGTCCCAGAATCAATGGCTTGCGCTCGTTACTATTGCACATATTCTGGCTTTCGGGTCCCTGGATTACGCCGTAATGAACATGGTCATCATTCTCTCCATCCTGCTCACATTCAGCGCTGTGTGTTACATGTTGCTGGGTATCAGGCTGGTTAGCGGGCGGCGTGAAATTGGCAGCATTCCACTGGCCTCCATGTTCTTCGTGATCAGCTTTTGGATCCTCGGCGGCGCTCTGGAAATGGTCGCCGATAACTATGTCATTTTTTCAATTGGTCGCGTTGGTCACTTCATAGGATCGGCCCTGGTCCCTGTAATTCTGCTGATCTGTTTTCGGGAATACACCGGCAGTTCGACGTCGGGGTCGACTATCGCAGCATTGCTGATTGCGCCGGTCCTGTCGATCGTCATCGCGTCGACCAACTACTGGCATGAATTCATGTGGTACTTGCCGGCAGTCAACGACGCCGGCCAGTTTCTGACCCGGCCGAACGCCTGGGGGCCGTGGTTCCTTTTTGTTCATGCGCCTTATGCATATGCCGTCGTGGGCGTGGCCATGCTAACTTTGATGTTGCATAGCTCGGCCGTTGCGTCTTCGCAGCGTCGTGGCCTGTTCCTGTTGGGTGGATCGACAATCGCGCCCGTTATTGCGGCAGTTGCCTACGACATAGGCATCGGTCCGAATACGATATCAACGCTGCCGATCGTCTTTGCGATGATGTTGCCAATTTATGCATGGTTAATTATCGGCGAGCAAATAATCGAATTCGCGCCTGTCGCCTACGAGACCGTCTTCCAGAATATGCAGGATCCGGTCATTGTCGTTGACGACCAGCAACGCATCATCGGTCTGAATCATGGCGCTGAAACGCTCCTGGATCTTCGCGAACAGGACGCACTGCGCGAATCGCTGGACAAGGTTTTCGGTGAGGACGCACACGAGGTGCAAGCGGCGCTGGAGACCGGGAAACCGCAGAAAATGATGACGAGTTCGGGTCGTTTTTTGCACCTGCAGGTTACACCGATCTCAACAAACAAGGCAGCGGCGCGCACCGGCCGCGTCCTGATGTTCCGCGATGTGAGCGATGTGGAAAAAGCGCAGCGCGAAGTAAACAACAGCGAAAAACTGCTGCGTACACTGATTGATCACTCAGTAAACGGAATTATTCGTCTTCGCTGGATGGGTGGCACGCTCGATGAGCCTAAAGGCGAGTTGCGTTGCATTTTCGCGAACGCTGCCGCTGGTCGATTTCTCAGTGCGGACGCGAAGGAAATGATTGATTGCAGCGCGCGGGAGCTGATCAAACTCGCCGCCAGCGGTATGGATGAGCACGAGACGGAGACGTTACTTGATCAATTTGAGGCCGCCGCTGAAGCGGGCGAGGTCATCGATACCGAGACAAGAGTTGAGCTTGATCGCAGTGCCAAGTGGTTGCGTGTTATAGGCGAGCCGGTCGGTGATGACGTTGCGATGACTTTCGTCGATATCACAGATCGAAAGGCAAAAGAGATGCAAATGGAGTCGATTGCCTTGTCCGATCCGTTGACAGGTGTCCTCAACAGACGCGGTTTTGAAAGGGACGCCGCAAGACGGCTGTCGGCAAGCGATGATGAGGCGACGGGTGCGTTGTTGTTCATCGATCTCAACGAATTCAAACAAATCAATGACAAGTATGGCCACGAAGTCGGTGACGAGCTTCTGACCATCGCGGCCGAGCGCTTACGTACCAGCCTGCGCTCGTGCGATATTATTGGCCGTCCCGGCGGCGACGAATTTGTCGCCCTTGTTCCGGACGTCAAAGCTGCGATTGCCGAAAAACTGGCGGCACGCCTGACAACCTGCCTGGAACAGCCATATCTGATCGGCAGCAGAAAGCTGGATTGTGCGGCCAGTATCGGCCTGGCGCTTTACCCGGATCATGCCAACACATTGACTGGTCTGCTGCGGGCGGCAGATGCTGCAATGTATCGCGCCAAGGCCCGCTGCCGCGCGGCCGACAACATCAGCGATACCGATTTGCTGGAAAAAGCGGTTTAATGTTCCTCCGCTAGCCGTTACTCTCGTTCGCGGGAGATCCAATTCGTAATAAATCCAGTAGTCCGGCGGTCCAATAGACGTCTGCAGTACGCAGACACACGGTCTTTTTTGCCGACCTTACAAACAATCTCCATGGAGACAGCGCATGATTAACGGCCGCAAATACCTGTATGTGACATTTCTGGCTTTGCTTCTGACAACCTTTGTTTTGTCACATCCCATGCGCGTAGTTGCAGCCGACTATGAATCATTGCCTGCAAATGCCGCAGAGACGACGCCGTTAAAGACCGGTGATCGCGCCCCGTCATTTACTGTGCGCACCGTTGATGACGAGCCTTTTGTCTTTGATCCGGACAACCTTGAGCGACCAGCCATCCTCGTCTCATTCCGTGGCGGCTGGTGCCCTTATTGCAATATGCATCTGTCTGAACTGAGAACCGTCATTCCTGAGCTGAAACAGAATGGTTTTGACGTGCTGTTTCTGAGTAACGACCGCCCGGAGTTGCTGTATTCCAGCCTCAAGATGGAGACGCAGGAGGATATCGATGGCCTTGACTACGTCATTCTTTCTGATGCAGATATCAGCGCGGCAATGGCATTGGGAACTGCTTTCCGAACGGATAAAGGTTTGACTGATTACCTTGAAGGCAAGAACCGGGATTACGCGGGATCTTCAATTGGCAAGCACAACGCGTTGGCCGTGCCCGCGGTTTACATGATCGATATTGACGGCAACATCGTGTACGACTTCGTCAATCCTGACTACAAGATTCGCCTGCCTGCGGACGAAATGCTGCAAACGGCCAACAAACTCCTCGCTAAGTAAACGACCCGCGTTAAATTTTACAGACCGACGGGCCACAAATGTGGCCCGTCGGTCTGTTTCTATGGCAGTCTTGCAAACAACCAGCGTGTCACGCTCGAAAAACGAATAATAAAAAGAGCCATTACAGACAGCTATTAAAGACAGCCAAAAGGAGGGTCGGGCGATGCCTGAGCAGAAAGACGGGCCAATCGCGCGAATCGTCAGGGCCACAACCAAAGTAGAGCCTAACGAATTGCGCGCAACGATTTTGTCGTTCGTATTCGTTTTTACGCTGATGGCAGCCTATTTCATTCTGCGCCCGGTCCGCGATGCCATGGCAAGTGACTGGTCCAGGACGGACGTCAGCTGGCTATGGACGCAGACGTTTTTTTTCAGCGTCATCGCCGTATCAGTGTATGGCGGCTTAATTTCGCGAATTCGTTTTGATCGGGTCGTTCCTGCGGTCTACGGTTTCTTCGCGGCCAGCTTCGCAGTCTTCTATTTCGCTTCCGGAAGCGCGCAGGACCCAACGGCAGTCGACAAGATATTTTATGTCTGGTTGAGCGTCTTCAGCCTGTTCCACGTGTCGGTGTTCTGGAGCTTCATGTCGGGCACGTTCTCAAAAGAGCAGGCGCCGCGTTTGTTCGCCATTATCGCCAGTGGCGCAAGTCTTGGCGCGATTGTCGGGCCATCTATTCCGACATTTTTCGCTGACGACATTGGCGTGATGAACCTGATGCTGATCTCGGCAGCAATGTTACTCATTCCCATCCCGATCATTTCCCGGCTTGAGGTTCTGAAAGTAACGGAGCTTGGCAACAAAGATCTGCAGGCAGATCTGAGCCAGGCAAAGAAACTTGGCAAGAATCCATTTTCCGGGTTCCTGTTATTCGTCAGGAATCCGTACTTGCTGGCGATCGGCGTTTTCATCCTGATGTATGTCACGATGAGTACCTTCGTGTACATGGAGATGCGTGAAATGCTGGCGGAGTTTGAGCGACCCCGCCGCACGCAAATTCTTGGCAGTATCGATCTTGTGGTCAACACGCTCGCAATTCTTACCGCGTGGTTTGCGACCAGCCGGCTGACGACAAAATTCGGCATGGCGACCACGCTGGGGTTAATTCCGTTTCTGATGATCGGTGGCTGGCTAATTGTCGCCGCTGTTCCACTGCTGATGGTCCTGATCGGCCTGCAGATAGTAAGGCGTGCCGGAAATTATGCGATTACCCGCCCCGGCAGAGAAA
>JBLHLN010000225.1:0-4341 GCA_047620565.1 Woeseiaceae bacterium | reverse complement strand
CCTAAATAGGGGGAATATCAGCACGAAACCTGATCTAAAGTCGGGTACTCCGAAGATGGCCCGGAGAGTAGGGTGGCTGTAGAGAACTGCGGTCAAATAAAAATGAATATTGTAACTTATCGTCTGGCATTTCCAGCTATCGTAATATTGACGATGACGGCATGTGCCACATCTCCAGCAACAGTAGCTGACGTTTCGCCCAGTGCGGTGACTGAAAGCGAAAGCCAGGTATCACAAACAGAATCCCAATCGCCTGCGTTGGCTGTGCCAGAGTCCGATAAAAGCGCCGCGCGCGAAAATATTTCGCTCGGCTCAGGTACGTTCGTACAGGCATCAAACGGAAGTCGTGGCAATGTATTTGCATCGGATGACGGGGTAACACTGAATTTCGAGCAGGCGGATTTGAGAGAATTCCTGCGCGTAATATTCGACACGATATTGCAGGAAAATTATTTTGTCGATTCCCAGGTCAAGGGTGTCGTAACCTTGCATACCACGAAGCCTATTACACAAGCAGCAGTACTGCCGATACTTGAGACTGTACTTGAGAGTAACGGCGTGGCGATGCTGCGAGACGATGGGATATACAAGATCGTGCCGCTGGCCAATGCCGAAGGCGCTGCGGCCTCGCCATCTGTAGGACGTTATGCGTCAAGCCGCTCCGTCGGCTACGGCATTCAGGTGGTGCCGCTCGAGCACGTTTCGGCCAGGGAGATTCAGAGTATTCTGGGTCCGTTGGTGCCCGATGGCAGTACGTTACGGGTTGACGAAGCCCGCAATGTGCTGATTCTGTCGGGACCACAATATCGTGTCGATGAACTGCTGGCGACTATCAGGACATTTGATGTTGACTGGTTAAGTGGCATGTCGTTCGGCATGTTCACGCTGGAGTACGCCGATGCTGCGACGTTGATTGAAGAGCTACAAGGCATTATCGGTGGCAACGGAGCGTCGCCTCTGGATGGCATCGTGAAACTGATGCCGGTCGAACGACTGAATGCTGTCCTTGTGATCGCACACAGGCCGGCCCATATTGCCGCCGTACAGAATCTTATCGAACAATTTGACTGGGGTGTTGAAGGTGCCGCCGGGCGTCGGCTGTATGTTTATGAACTGGAAAACGGTAAGGCGGAGAATATCGCAAGATCGCTGCAGGCTATCTTTGCAGCACCGGGCGATTTACGCGAAGGTGATCGTGCTTCCAGAATTACCGGAAGCGATGTTTTTCGCAGTGCTGACGATATGACGCGTCGCCCGCCGGATCCTGCTATACCAAACAACTTATCACCCAATGCATTTCAGGATTCGGAATTCGGTTATTCGACGGAAAGTGGCGACAATGGCTTGCTTGCGGATGGCAAGGGGACTATTAAAATTATCGCCGATGAAGATAACAATTCGATCCTGGTGCTGGCGAGCCCACAGGATTACCGATCTATCGAGGCAGCCGTCAGGCGGCTGGACGTTGCCCCACGACAGGTATTGATCGAGGCAACCATCGCTGAAGTTACTCTGTCGAACACCCTCGATTACGGTGTGCGCTGGTTCCTGGAGAACAGCGGCAGCGAACTGGGATTTAACGCGCCGGTACCCGGTAGAGCATCCGGTGCCGGACTGGCATTTGCATTCTTCGACCAGGACAGTGACCTGAAGGCCTTTTTCGATATCCTGGCGACCGAATCGTCCGTTAAGTTCCTCTCGACACCACAGGTGATGGTGCTGGACAACCAGACTGCAACGATCCGTGTCGGAGACCAGATTCCGGTGACGACGAGAAGTTCACAGAGTACGACGAACCCCGACGCACCTATCGTTACGGAAGTGCAGTTCCGCGATACCGGCACGCTACTCACGGTGACCCCACGCATTAATGCCGGTGGCCAGGTCATTCTGGAAATCAGTCAGGAAGTCAGTTTGCCAGGTACGGAACCTGCCGTGGGTGGCGGCGGCAACGTGTCGATTGCACAAAGGACCATCAACAGCAGTGTTATCGTACAAAGCGGCCAGACTGTAGTTCTTGGTGGACTGATTCTTGAGAACACCAATGAGGGGGTGTCCGGAATCCCCGGGCTTATGAGTATCCCATGGTTGGGTAAACTCTTCAGTTCGACGTCGCAAGACGTGTTTCGAACGGAGTTGATCGTTACCGTAAGTCCGAGAGTCATCGAGAATCAACGCGCTATGCGGCAAGTTACTGAAGAGTTGCGCCAACGCATGCAGAAAGCCAGCCAGTATGAGAATACGGTGAACCAGGTCTCACCGGACTCCTAGTTGACTTCGAGCGCACAATGACGAGAAGATTTTGGCGATTCTCTGCGGTTGCGCTATTCGGCATTATTGTTGTTGCGGTAACGCTGGCTATTTCCTACGGGCGCCTGAATATCAGAAACCTGACAGAGCTGAGCGCAGACAAAAATACTGTGCTGGCACGATCGCTCTCCATAGCCGCTCGCGTCCAGCTACTTGCTTTGCTGCAACAATCGTCTGATCGCAATTTGCTCGAAATTCGCGCGGCGGCCGCCTCGAGTGATTTGCCGGAAATAATGACAAGGCAGGTCAGGGAACTGTCGGTATTCAAAGTCAATGTTTTCAACCGCGGTGGCGTAGCCGTATTTTCTACTGATCCGGCGTTGATCGGTATCAGGTTTCCGCAAAACCCGGGCATTGTCTCTGCACTGAACGGAGGTTCAGTTAGCGATATTGTGCGGGAGAACTCCCTGAACTCGTTTGACAAAGTGATTGAAAGCCACGATCTCATTCAGACCTACATACCATTCCTGTCGGACGACGGTACGCTCATCGGCGTATTCGAAGTGTACTCGGACATCACCCCGTTGCTCACGCGTATTGCGGAAACCCGGCGAGATATTGTAGTCGGCGTGTCCGCCATTCTGGCAATTCTTTACGCTTTGCTCGTCGGGTTGTATGCAAGAACTGACCAAAGGCTGGTTAAAGAGCAGGCGGCAACGCAGGGTTACCTCGAGCAAATCGAATCGGCGAAAAGCACGCTGGAAGTGCGGGTTGCGAAACGAACCCGAATGCTCGAAGAATCACGCGATTTCCTGCAAACGGCTATGGACGGTGTCCCGGATCCCGCAATTGTAATTGACCTCAACTACCGTATTAAATCGATGAACAAGGCCGCACGAAAGGCTTTTACTGTTGATCGAAATACTGCTGAGCCGGTCCATTGTTATTCCGCCATGCATGGCCTGGATGTGCCGTGTGGCGACGTGGGCCGCCAATGCACCCTGAAGTCCGGACTACCATGCAAAGTAGATGAAAACGTGGAACGCCCGAACGGCGACATTCAGCATGTTGAATTTCGCACGACGCCATTACGCGCTGCGAATGGC
This sequence comes from Woeseiaceae bacterium, assembly GCA_047620565.1. Lineage (GTDB taxonomy): Bacteria > Pseudomonadota > Gammaproteobacteria > Steroidobacterales > Woeseiaceae > SZUA-117. The sequence goes on along the minus strand of JBLHLN010000225.1, from coordinate 985 downwards.
GAGATTACAGGCGCGATAGAAATTGCGCATGATCTCAATGAACGCGAGCAAACTGCGTTTAGATTGCGCCAGGCTCAGGAGATTGCGGAAACGGAAAGTCGGGTCAAGTCGGAATTCGTCGCTACCATGAGCCACGAAATTCGTACGCCGATGAACGCAGTGCTTGGCATGACTGATCTTCTGCGACTGACTCATCTCACGCGCAAGCAACAGGGATACATTCAGACCATTCAAAGTAGCGGCAATATGCTATTGAGCCTGGTAGATAATATTCTCGATTTCACAAAAATGGGCGCGGGGGGCGCGCTGGTCATTCAAAAACGTGAGTTCAGCATCAACGAGTTGCTGGAAGGTGTCCTGGAGATAATCGGCAATCATGCCTATTCAAAAGGCCTCGAGCTGGTCGGTTTTCTGGACCTGGACTTCGACCTGAAGGTATTGGGTGACAGGAACAGGCTTCGTCAGATACTGGTCAACCTTGCCGGCAATGCGGTCAAATTCTCTGACCACGGTGAAATCGTAATCAGGATCGGTGTGGAGTCCGAAAGAGAAGGCGAGATAAACCTTCTGTTCAGCGTTTCTGACAGTGGCATCGGGATGACGAATGAAGTTACCGCGAATATTTTTGCGCCATTTGCCAATGTTGAGGACCAGGGAGCAGAAACGCAGCAGGGTAGTGGCCTGGGCCTGGCGATATGCAAGCAACTTGCAGAGCAGATGGGCGGCGAGATCGGAATCGACAGCAAGCCCGGCGAAGGAACAAAAGTCTGGTTTACAGTGCCGGTTGAACGAAACACGCTGCACGATGATGATCCAGCTACCCGCTCCCCGGTTTTACAAGGAAAGCACATTCTCACTGTGCATCGAAACGCGGTTATTGATCAGGCAGTATGTGCGTATGCGATGGCGGAGGGTATGAGTTGCGACATTGTAGCAAAAGACGATGCGGCACTGGAGCGCCTGCAGGCTTCGGCAAATGCGGGAC
>JBLHLN010000224.1:0-4358 GCA_047620565.1 Woeseiaceae bacterium | reverse complement strand
CGTATTTCGGTCTTCGGCGAGAATATTGCCGACGAAGAGTATCGCACCTTCTCATTCGACCTGGCGTTCTTGGGATTCTCAACGGATGTTTATGGCAAGCCTAGCTGGTATGGCGCGTCTGTCGGCTATAATTTCTAGAGTCAGTGCCTAGTGGAAATTTCCGCTTATGATTTTGTGCGGGCACCCAGGAACGGGCAGTTTTTCAGGATATAGCCATCATCCCTAGTTTGATGGTTATCGGGGCACCATATGAGAACAGCGAATTGTATTTCGTCATTTTTTGTAGCACTGGGACTCGGTCTCCTCGCCATCTTGCCTGGCTGCTCTTATGAGGCGACTGATCGCGTCGAGCAAACACGAGACATCGTAGCTCTGTCCCTGATGTCCTGGGAAACCCTTGACGAGAACGAGTTCAGCTCAACCGCGCACGATGATTTGGTGTTTGCGTATCCAGGGGAACGGACGGATCTGGAGGGCGCTCTGAAAGTCTTCCGAATGTGGAAGGCGAAATTCAAAGATACGCGGGTCTACATTCACCAGATCTTGGTCGACGGGAATCAGTTTGCTGCGGAGTACCAGTTCGCAACCACCAATATCGCATCGGGGAAACGAACTGTCATGGGTACGACTGCAGTTGGTGAGGTGCGAGACGGAGCCATCATCCTGCTCAAGGAATACACGGATGGCCAGGTAGATGATATGCAGCGAGACGGTAAGTTACCTCTTGATGAAGGCGATGAACCGTATCCCTGGCCGGATATCTCAAGTGAGTAAAGCCGCGCACAGGCGGAAAATACGGTCCCAGTGATGGCAGCGGGAGAAGGGGAAATACCAATGCTTAGCGAACAAGCGTCATCTAGTTGCGCTCTGGCACGCATGTCACGAGGCAGCGGCCCGAGCCGGCTACTACTACCACTCGTCCTAGCCGTTATGTTGACGTCCTGCGGTCTCCACGAGGTTCAGGAGCCTGCAGATCCAGCTCCGACCGTCACGTCAGCGAGTGGCGACGAGAGGCCCCCTGATCTGCGCTTGCTTTTTCGACAATCCTACGATGAAGCGATTGATCATCATCGAGAAAGCTCAATTTTGAGCGGACCGTTGATAATCCAGGATCTGTTGAGCATGACCCTCATTCGGCCCAGCGGCGAGAGACTCCGCTTTGAAATGGACAAGACTGTGTACTTCACGCTTGCTGATAATACGCATCCGCCCTATGGTATTTATTCAATTATTGCACTGGAGAATTTCGGTCCTCTTTCCGCTTACCAGTTGAAACGTCTTTCCGAGTACCGGAAGGGAATAGAACTTTCACTGTCACGTATAGCCACTTTCAAAGTCGATGATAAAGCCAGGGAACGCCTGAGAGTGATTCTTGAATCCAGCGGCGATTACATTGACGCACTGACGGCCCGCGGTATCGCTACGCGGCAAGATTTTGACGCTTTCATCGCTCCCCTGCGCCCTTTGTTTCGCGCAAATTTTCACTTGGCTGCCCTGGAGCAACTCAGGCAATTTCGCAAGCAAATGGAAGTTTACAGGGAACAAATGCCAGAAGAAAACTGGGCTGATCTTCGCGTAGTCGTCATGGGTTTTCATCAGCCAAGAAATCTCTGGGCTCTCAAACAATTTTTCCAGTGGTTGCTTGAGGAGCCCGATTACGAACATCGTGTCGTATATGCAGAGTTCCAGGTCCCTTTTTTTGGTGAGAATCGCGATCGTGCGGAGCAATTAGCGATAGAACTGGCAACCAAGGTTGATTTCGATCTTGGCGCCGCTCAAGGTTTTCTGAACGACCAAACTGCACTAGGGTCAGACATTCTGGGGCCCTATGCTAAGGATATTCTGAAAACCTGGGGTGCCTCGGATTTTCGGATGAGACCGACTCAACGCTTGGAGTGAGCATACAAATTAAGCGGTCATGGAATGAATGATTAGATGTTGCGAACAAAAGACCCGGCACATGTCCGGGTTTTTTGTTTTGGTAGCGGGGGCGCGAATGAACTGAGCCGCCAACGCCCTAACTGTCATTTAATTCGTCGCACGAATCCCTTTCGGCTTGAAATATCAGCTTGATCGCAGGTTCTTGCCATCTGCCTGGGTTCTCGTTCATCCATGCTTCGACAATTGCTAGATGCTGCCTAACAGGTCGTCCTGATATGCAAGATTCCCATACTCTGTCAAATTCTACTTTCTCCATTTCGCTGGTGGCGAAATAACGATCGCGTGTTTCCTTCATTGAGTCCAACACGCCAAGGAAGTACCAACCGCTGAACAATATCAGCCATCGGCAGCCCGGCGATCTTACGGTCCTTCGGGCAGCCATTCGTAACCTCGCGAAAGAAGCGAGGACCCGTGGCTTTCCGTCCCCACCTTTTGGTGGGTTTGGCTTTGTTGTTACTTGTTGTTACTCAAAGTTATACGCCCTTTGCCACGGATATATACGTACTCATTTGGATTTTTAACATAATATCGCCATCGCAAAGGCGTATAGCGGTCACACAGCCTCGGCCAATAGCGGAAGTCTGAGTACTGTCTAGCCCTTGTATCCCAGCCTGCGACGCAGCTCCAAAAACTCGGGCTCTTCGAGCATCGGATCGTTGAGCCAGTTGTCTCTGAATCGGCTAATTCTCCCAGGGGAGACCCGCCGGTTTTCCTCTAAATATCCGTTGACCGTAATCGTCCATTGGCGTAAAGCACGCTCTTTGTCTCCGGTACCCAACACCGCCCAGCCCAGAGGTAGCTGATTATCGCTTTGACGATCAGTATTCAGCTCTTCAAGTCGGGCCAACAAATTGGCCGCTTTATCCGGCTCCCCAAGCAGCCCGTACAGGTACCCTAAGTATCCAACGCGTTGTGTGGAACCCGATGCCATTATCTGCACCGCACGATCTAGATTTTCCCTTGTTACACTAAGATCGCCGTTGAGATACTCAACAGTAGCAAGGTTAAGATAATCGAGGTACACACCCGGATCGAGCCTTATCGCTTCGCTTATATACCTCACCGCTTCCGGAAGGTCTCCCGCTCGCAGATAAATGAAGCCGAGCTGATCGTGAAGGCCCGCATCATTCGGATCGATTGCGACGGCACGCTCACCAGAACGGATTGCTTCCGCATATTCGCCACTTTGTTCCGCGCTGCGCCGACCATGGGACATCAGGATAAACGGGTCATTTGGACCGAGTTCTGCGGCGCGCTTGTAAGCGGCACGCGCCTCGTCCTGACGAACGTAGAATTGTTCATAAATTATGCCGAGCACCAAAAAGGCTCGACCAAGCGTCGGGTCCAGCTCGATGGCTTTTTGAGCATATTCGACGGCAATGTCTCGCTTTCGCTCGCTGTAATAGTCCCAGGCAAGTTCCATGTATGCTTCAGCAAAATCCGGATCCGCCGCAATCGCTCGTTCGAGCGACTCGCGCTTTGCGGACATATACTGTGGAAAAATAAACGGGCTCGGGAAACTCAATGCATGGAGATAGTGTTGATAAGCTTCGGTCGATGCCGTAGGACGGTTCGCGATGCGCGCTTGTTCCTCGGGCAATAACTGCACCTGCATCGCCATCGCAATGTGCTCTGCGACCTCCGCCTGCACAGCAAACACGTCAGCCAGATCGCGATTGAATTCATCCGACCACAGGTGCGCATCGGTTTGGCCGTCGATGAGCTGTGCCGTGATCAATACCCGTCCATCGGCATAGCGGACACTGCCCTCCATAATGGTTGCGACATTCAAAGCCTCCGCAATTTCAGGGATGGGGGGTCGATCATTATCATACTGCATCACAGAAGTTCGGGAGATCACAACCAGATCATGGATCTTCGCTAGCTGATTCAAGGTCGATTCATGAATGCCGGCTGCAAAATAGGCGTTGTCAGGATCAGGACTTAGATTCTCGAACGGCAACACAGCGATGGAATTTGGTAGCACACCTGGTTGAGGCTCTGATTCAACCAAATCAAGTGCTGGAGAAGTATCGGCAACTGTCGGTGAAGTGGAGGGAGCAATGTCTCGATAGACGAGCCAGCCAACGGCAACCACCATCAGCCCAAACAGGACATACTCAATTCTTCGACTGCCACTCTGAGCGGTTACGTTCGTTCCTTGATCCTTCACCACTCCATCAGGCGTTAGATCAAAGGCCCAAGCGAGAATCAGAGCAATGGGAAGGCCGATTGCGAGCGCAACGATTACTGCAGTATCGAACCAATCAGGCAGGTTCAGAGGTTCATTGACGACATCGACCACCTGCATGATGAGCCAGGCCACCACCAGGTAAACGGCAGCAACCTGAAACACCTTGCGACGTTTGATCTCCCCAAGGAACGACATTCTGGCTCCGGTTTATCTTCTATTCCGG
>JBLHLN010000223.1:0-4395 GCA_047620565.1 Woeseiaceae bacterium | reverse complement strand
ATTTGTCTTGCCAGACCGTAGCGAGGTGACAATGACCGCGCACTTCCTGCGCTCGTACTCCAAACTGGTCATCAAGACCTGTCATAGACGCGGCGCCTATGCAATTGGCGGCATGGCTGCGCAAATCCCCATCAAGAATGATGAAGAGGCCAACGAGAGGGCGCTCGCAAAGGTCAGAAGTGACAAGGAGCGCGAGGTGATGGATGGCCATGACGGCACATGGGTAGCCCATCCGGCCCTGGTGCCACTTGCAATGGAAATCTTCGACAAACATATGCCTGGCCCAAACCAGCTTGATCGTCTTTTAGAAGACGTACACATCAATGCGGCTGATCTGTTGCAGGTGGTCAAGGGCAAAATCAGTGAAGCGGGATTGCGCGACAATATAAACGTCGCCGTGCAATACATGGCGTCATGGCTGGATGGCAATGGTTGCGTTCCGATCAACAATCTCATGGAAGATGCCGCAACTGCGGAAATTTCCCGCGCCCAGGTGTGGCAATGGGTGCATCATGCCACCGGCATACTCGACGATGGCAGAAATATCACGTACGACCTGTTTCGAAATCTCCTGCGCGAGGAAATGGACAAGATTCACAAGCAGGTTGGCGATGAGCGTTTTGCAGCGGCAAGTTATCGCCGGGCAGCACAATTGATGGATGAGATCACTCAGCAGGATGAGTTCGCGCCATTTCTGACATCTGTGGCTTACCCGGACGTGCAGTAAAGGTTTTGCTCGCAATTCAACCCCGGTACAATGCGCGCCGCGTGCGGGCATCCCGCAATCTGCAACAGCATTCAGGATAATTCATGCAATACGATCACATCCAGGTTCCTGCTGATGGTGAAGCGATCACTGTCAATCGGGATCATTCCCTTAACGTTCCTGACCGGCCGATCATTCCCTTTATCGAAGGCGACGGAATCGGCATTGATGTGTCTCCTGTCATGATCGATGTCGTAGAAGCTGCGGTAAAAACGGCCTATGGCGACAAGCGAAAAATTGAATGGATGCAAATTTACGCAGGACAGGCTGCGGCCGACAAGTACGGCGACGACGATTTCCTGCCAGACGAAACATTGCACGCACTCCGCGAGTTTGTGGTCTCGATCAAAGGACCATTGACGACACCAACCGGGGGAGGCATACGTAGCCTTAATGTATCGATCCGGCAGACTCTGGACCTGTTTGCCTGTGTTCGACCGATCAGATATTTTCCCGGTGTAATCACGCCCATGAAAGAGTCTGACCTTGTGGACATGACCGTGTTTCGCGAGAACACCGAAGACATTTACGCAGGAATTGAATATCCCACCGGCTCGCAGGAAGTGCAGAAACTCATAAAGTTTTTGCAGACTGAATTGGGCGTCAAGAATATTCGTTTTCCTGCCAGTTCCGGTATCGGCATCAAGCCTGTGTCCCGCGAGGGCTCGCAACGACTTGTCAGAAAGGCTATCCAGCATTGCGTTGATCGGGATGGCACGTCTGTCACTTTGGTGCACAAAGGCAACATCATGAAGTTTACAGAGGGTGCATTTTGCCAATGGGGATATGCGCTCGCCAAAGAAGAATTTGGCGCGACTGAGATTGATGGTGGTCCCTGGGTGAGTTTCGACAACCCTGTCACTGGCAACGAAATCATCGTGAAAGATGTCATTGCCGACAATTTTCTGCAGCAAATTCTCATGCGGCCGGAGGAATACGACGTTATTGCGACGCTAAATCTCAATGGTGACTACATCTCAGACGCACTGGCGGCACAGGTCGGTGGCATAGGCATTGCGCCGGGCGCCAATATTGGAGAAGGCATTGCCGTATTTGAGGCCACTCACGGCACGGCACCCGGGTTTGCTGGCAAGGACAGGGTGAATCCCGGGTCGCTGATATTGTCTGCGGAGATGATGTTGCGTTACATGGGATGGAAGGAGGCTGCCGATTTTGTACTAAACGGCGTGGCCAAAACCATAGCCAATAAGGAGCTGACCTTCGACCTTGCGAGGCTAAGGGAAGCCATTCATCAACCTATTCGAAAATCGCGTCCGCATGACAAAAAGGAGGTAGTCAACGAACTTGAGCAGCTGATTCCCGGCGCCACGCTTGTCGGTACAAAAGGGTTTGGCGAGGCAGTAATTCGGCATATGAATGACTGAGATATTCGACAGGGATTGCCGGCAGTGCCCACGACTCGCCCAGTTTCTCGATAAGGTCAAGGCCAAGTACCCGGATTACTACTGCGGGCCGGTGCCGCCATTTGGCCAGGCCGATGCCCGGTTCATGATTGTTGGCCTCGCACCGGGTATGCACGGCGCGAACCGTTCGGGTCGACCGTTTACCGGTGACCACGCGGGCATCATGCTTTATGAAACACTGCATGAATTTGGCTTCAGTTCTCACGCAGAATCAACCGCGGCCGACGATGCATTGCGACTAATTGACTGTCGTATTACCAATGCCGTGAAATGCCTGCCACCGGATAACAAACCTGTCGGCGCAGAAATAAATACCTGCAACACGTTTCTTGTCAATGAACTGGCTACCCTGGATCCGAGCTCTGTCGTGCTGGCGCTGGGCGGTATTGCACATCGTGCAATCATTAAAGCTGTGGGCGGTCGGCAGGCAGATTTCAAGTTTGCTCACGCCGCAAGGCACGAGTTGCCCGGGAGATTTACGATGGTCGACTCCTACCACTGCAGCCGCTACAACACGAATACGCGGCGCTTAACAGTGGACATGTTTCGCAACGTGTTTTCTCTCGTACGAGATATTCTTGATAAAAAATGAGTTCAGAAAACGTAGTGCAATTTGATCACAAGCGTTTCCTGCGCAAGTTGATGCATCGTCCCGGCGTTTACCGGATGATGAATGCGAAGAACAAGATTATCTATGTTGGCAAGGCGCGCGACCTTCGCAAAAGGGTGTCGACGTATTTTCAGCGCACGCCAGGCGATGCGAGAATCGCACAAATGATGGAACTGGTCTGCGACGTTGAGGTAACCGTTACCAACACTGAAGCAGAAGCGCTGATTCTCGAATACAACCTGATCAAGCGACATAAGCCACGTTTCAATGTCGTTCTTCGAGATGATAAAAGTTATCCGTATATTTATGTATCAACAAAACATCCGTTCCCGCGGCTGCAGTTTCACCGCGGGCCGCGTAAAGGGAAGGGCCGTTATTTCGGTCCCTATCCCAGCACCAGCTCGGTACGAAAAACACTGAATGAACTGGAGAAGCTTTTCCAGGTGCGACAGTGTCGCGACAGTTTTTTCAGTAATCGCACCCGGCCGTGTCTGCAGTATCAAATAAAGCGATGTACTGCGCCTTGTGTCGGCTATATTGACGAAGCATCCTATGCAGCCGACATCGACGCGGCTGTGCTATTCCTGGAGGGCAAAAACCGTAGTGTCATAAATGGCATGGTTGCGCGCATGGAACAGGCAGCGGAAGAACAGGACTACGAACAGGCTGGACGGTTTCGCGATCAGATAAGCCGCCTAAAGAAGGTTGAAGCGGAGCAGGTAATATCCGGGTCAAGCGCCAATGATCTGGATGTGCTTGCCGTCGCCTCGCTGCCAGGCGTTCACTGCGTGACAATATTGTTTATTCGCGGCGGAAAGGTACTTGGCAGCCGCAATCATTTTCCGCGTGTTGGTGGCGACGACAGTCAGTCAGGAATATTTGCAGGCTTCCTGCCGCAGTATTATCTGAGCAAAGACGCGCCCGCCGAAATCGTCATTGACGCCCGTATTGAAGATCTGGAGTTGCTCGAAAAAAGCTTCTCGGAACGATCGGGACACAAAGTCAGGATTAAACATCGTGTTCGCGGCGATCGTCTCCGCTGGTTGCAACTGGCCAGGACAAATGCAGAGCAGGGCATCAATCTGCATGTCGCGAGCAACGCATCAATTCGTCGTCAGTTCGAAGCGCTCGGCGAAGCATTACAGATGGAAGCGCCTCCCGAACGACTTGAGTGTTTTGATGTCAGTCACACGTCGGGCGAAGCAACCGTCGCGTCTTGCGTGGTTTTCAACCAGGCAGGCCCCCTGAAAAGTGACTATCGGCGCTTCAATTTGTCGCCGGAAAGCGCCGGAGATGACTACGCAGGTATGGCCGAAGCTCTGCGCCGCCGCTACGCTCGAATTAAGAAAGGCGAAGTACCGATGCCCGATATCCTGTTTGTTGACGGTGGCAAGGGTCAACTTTCAGAAGCTATGGCCGTGCTTGATGAACTTGAATTGGATTGGTTGCAGGTGGTTGCGGTCGCGAAAGGGCGCTCAAGGCGCCCCGGCATGGAACAGCTCTTCTTGGCAGGCCAGAGTACGCCTACTATACTGCCAACAGATTCACCGGCTCTGCACCTGATTCAACAGATCAGGGACGAAGCACATCGGTTC
>JBLHLN010000222.1:0-4396 GCA_047620565.1 Woeseiaceae bacterium | reverse complement strand
CGATCGGAGATTTTCTGATTCGCCGCTGACTCGTCGGGCTAACAGGCGAGTCTGATGAGGTTCCACGGCGGATGAGATCGGGCCGGGTTTCTGCGTGGCAGAGGCCGATGCAAGCCGGGGCGGAAAACGGATCCGTAATGCTCTGAACGTCGACTCATCGGCGCTTTGAGGCCCACGCTTGATCCGATCAATGGTGATCCGTTCTACAACCAGGGCCTTTGAATTGCCTATACTTACTGAAATCCCGACCAGCAAGAGGTTATTAGCGCCAATGCGCCAAATAATTGAAATTGCGTCCGCTGCTGACGAGCGATATGCCATGCCGCTGGCGGCCATGCTCGTATCTATCCAAATCCACATGGATTCGAATACGCTGGTCATTGCGAACTTGATGTCGGTCGGCATATCCGAAGAATCCCGCAGAAAAATTGAATCTTCCGTTGACCCTAACCGGATAACGATACGTTGGATTCATATCGACGAGACGACATTGCGATCGCTTTGCCTGGTCTTGCGAGCAGAAGATCATATTTCGCTGGCATCCTATGCGAGATTATTGATCCCAGATCTGATTTCAGCCGATACAAGACGGATCATCTATCTCGATAGCGATCTGATTTTTTCGGATTCGATAAACCATTTGTGGACCGAGGATCTCTGTGGGCACGCAATACTGGCTGTGGAGGAATCGGTAACGAGCGGTGCGAGCGCAGGCGCCATAGGCGGCATACGTGCCTACCGCGAACTGAGACTTCCCGGCGACTTTCCGCTGTTTAATTCCGGCGTCATGGTATTTGACCTGAGCCAGTGGCGAGAACAGCAACTGGCGCGACAGGCATTCACCTATTTGAGAATCGCTCAAGACTATGTGCGGTGGCATGACCAGGAGGCGATAAATATAGTAGTCCGCGGCAACTGGAAATCGTTATCGAAACGATGGAATCACTCTACATTTCAAGTTGCAACGAAAAAAACGACAAACAGCAATCAACGACCCACGCACCGAGGAATAATCCACTACAACTCGGAAGCGAAACCGTGGCTTTCTAGCTATCAATTGGGGTTCGGCGACGTTTTTTTTGAGGCGCTTGATCGCACCGCCTGGTCTGGATGGCGCCCGGCAACCCAAAACTTTGAGTGGTCAGTCAACATTGGTCATAGAATAAGTAAAGCCCTGACAAAGCGACTCAGCGAATTTCAACGTCTTCGGACATTACGCAGGAAAAAGCGCTTCGGCCTTGCAGCAATAACAAATATCGACAGTTCATGGCCCGAAGCCAGGTCTGCATCGAAAGCTGAAATTCGTGCCTTTTGCGCAATTGACGTTTTGCTGGATAGTCATTCGTCTCATTTTCATAGCCTTCTTGCCGACGGCGTCGACCGCATTTTTATAGCGATATCGTCGCGCCAGAATGATATTGACGCCACGATAAATGAGGATCCACGTATCGTCTTTGTCGATGGTGGCGACAACTCACAAGGCATGCTCGTGCGCAGGTTGCTGCATAAGTACGGTGTGGGACACTGGTGTTTCATTGCTGGAGAGGGCGAATCTGTCTGCGCGCCCGAGCTTGGACTGGAGACTATTGCACAGGTTTGCCGGTACCTTGACGAAAAAGGTTTCGATGCTCTCCCCTGCTGTCCACTCGACAGATACTCAGACAATCGAGGGCAGATCATCATTGAGGCAATCCAACAGGATACAGTCATCGGAAAATTGATCTCGGCTCCAGCCCTGATCGGCAGATGCGACGAGCCTTCACCACGGCCGATACAGTACCTTAGTCGCACGCCCCTATTCCGTTACGAAACAACAACGTTAATCGCCCCAGGCCACGTAATTGTCGGCGCGTCGAATCCCGCCAAATTCTTCGGAACGATCAAGATTCTTTGAGATGATCCGCCAGGCGAAGGGCCAGAGCAATGATCGTCAAAGTCGGATTGGCGTAACCGCCAGTCGGAAACACTGAACTACCGGCGATATATAAATTATCCACACCGTGCACGCGACTGTCCGCAGTTACGACGCCGAGACTCGGGTTTGCATGCATGCGGGTCGTTCCCATGTGATGTTTCCCGCCCGTCATCCCGCGCGGCCAACCGGTCTTTTCGTCCCACGGTATTTCAACAAACTCTCCGATCCCGTTATCGGCAAAGTATTCTTTCGCCAAACCTAACAGACGCCTCAATCCTCGTTTGTCAGACTCGTGCAATTGCCAGTTAATCATTGGTAACGGAACGCCGAATCGGTCGCATTTTTTGCCAAGAGTGACGCGGCTATCGGCATTAGGTTCAGACGTCAAAACGACTCTCGCGGCAAATGTAAAAGAAGGGCTAAAGAGATGCTGTACGCCACGTCCGGCGGTAGCAAGAATGCTGTCCGCGCCCTTAATTATTTCAATTATTTCCGGTACTAAGGATCGATCCAGTGACTCTCGTCGCCTAATGAGGTCAATGATGTAGTTAAGTGATATACCGCCAGTAGAATAATAATCCGCGGTCGCCTTGTAGCCGGGCCGCCTGACAAAATACAGAGCACATCCATTCAGGTTTTCCCGTGCCAGCGTGGCTTCGTCAAGTGTAAGCGCCCGATGCATCTTCTGATTAATACCGACATCATCATAATCTTGAATCGTATAATCGTTAACGATCGAACCGCTGCTGAATGGGCGAAGTTCACCAATGAAGGCATATGGGTGATCGTTGAAATATCGACCGACCAGATCATTCTCGTTGCCGATACCGGCCTTGATAACATCATTTGAAGCCAACAGGAGACGGGCGTTCTCGATACCACCACCGGCAATGACTACAGAATTTGCCTCAACTCGGATCTCGTCGCCGCTACTGGTTCGCGCCGAGAGATAAGACACGGCGTTCCCCGCCGGGCTCAATTGGATACGAGTGACCGTCGCATTCAGCAGCACCCGTAGGTCTTTGGATTGCTGGAACCGAACTCGGTAATTCTCGCCAAAATCTCTTGGGTGGGAGAAAGCGTAGGATATCGTGTCAAGACCGTGGTCACCGCCAACTGTGCGCCACTGAATATCGTCGAAATTCGCGGGCAAATTGCAAATAACAGCCGCGCGACGGTAATAGGGCAGCATCTCTGTAAAATCGAATGGCCAGCACGAATCCGATTGTTGCCCGCCTGGCTGAAAGTCATTCGCATCTAGCGGCCGACACTGACCTCCCCAACGCGATGTGGAGCCACCAAAGCAGCGAAACCGAGAAGCGTTGGCTGAAAACGTCCGTAGTCCCTCCGCGCCGGCATCGTTGAGCGACTGGCCGGCAGTCGATATCTGTTGGCCGCCGCTCTCGACAAGGCACACACGAAGTCCCGCGCTATCCAGTGCATCGGCTAACGCAATTCCGGCGGCACCTGCTCCGACAATTGCAACATCCGCATACCATGACGTTTCTGACGAATTTTCAGCATTGATGAACAAATCTAACTCTGGCTCGATGCTAGTGACTTACCGTGAAAGTCACTGGGCGCTTCGACATTGAGAAGATCGTAGACCGTTGGTGCCAGATCAATGATGCTATCTCCGTCTGATGTATCTGCCGTTTGAAATCCATTTGCTATCAGAAACCCTCGCCGAGCGTGGTCCCCACTGCGCCCCTGGGGGTGGCGACCGGGCGTAGGCCAGTCGATTGAACCAAATTCCGGCGAAATGATTTTCTGATGATTCGCAGCCGAAGACTGGGCCCAATGAATGATGATGTCAGGCAGCTTGCCGCGATTCCGGCCGACAGGAAACGATTGATAAGAAAACTCGACGCTGTCAACAACGCTCTCACCCGTCTGTGCGTCGGCAAAACTCTTGAAACCGGCGGCAATATACTCGCACAGATCACGGTATTCGGTTCCAGGCTCAACGATCCCTTCAGCTTCCCGACCGCGTAAATTGATCTGAACGTAAGCGTCAAGGTCGCCAAAAAGTGCGAACGCACGAGTCTCCGCCCACTTGATACCCCGCACCCTCCAAAATATTGTCAGTTTGTCTTGCAGAGACAAAGGCAAACGGGACTTCACATAACTTCGCAATTTGAGCGGTATTAATTTCCTTAGTCGGCTCGCAAACGAATCGGCGAATTGTTTTTCGTCCGCGCTTTGACCTGCAAGTACCCGGCTCAATATTTTGTTTGTAATTACGGTGCGTGATGTGTTCTTGCCCATACCATGCAGCGAGAAAACCAACACTGAAGTACGATCGTCGATGCGCTCAAGCATCTTTCCGACTGCTCTGTCCGTCGCGATGTAGACCTGCCGCAAGGCATCATCAAATTCCTCTAGTTCGTTGTCCGACGGACTTCCGAGCAGGCTGGTACGGTCCCACAATTGATGTCCAGCCCGATGTGTTGAAGAAAAACACATCAGGAACAGATCCCA
>JBLHLN010000221.1:0-4418 GCA_047620565.1 Woeseiaceae bacterium | reverse complement strand
TTTCAGGAAAGAGCGGCAGCCGGTTCCGGCGCCCAGGTTTTCATTCTGGCGCTGGTTTTCGTATTTCTGATCCTTTCGGCTCAGTATGAAAGCTGGTCGCTCCCATTAAGTGTGTTGCTCGGAACGCCCATTGCCATATTCGGTGCGATGCTGGGATTGTGGATCAGCGGGCTCTTCATGCCCGGCTACGAGAACAACGTATTCGCTCAAATCGGTCTCGTTATGTTAATCGGCCTCGCCGCAAAAAATGCCATCCTTATTATTGAGTTCGCGAAATTGAAATCCGAGCAGGGAATGAATGCCGTCGATGCAGCAATGGCTGCGGCAAAAGATCGCTTTCGCCCAATCCTGATGACGGCCTTCTCATTCATCCTTGGTGTTTTGCCGCTGCTGGTTGCCAGCGGAGCCGGCGCGGAAGCGCGCAAGGTTATGGGTATGACGGTTTTTTCCGGCATGCTCGCCGCAACGATTATTGGCGTAGTTCTTGTGCCCTCTATGTACGTCATGATCGAGAAAATAAGCGGCCGCAGCAAGCCCGGCGCGGGTCAGGAGCAACCCTGAGATGCGGGTACGTCTGACGTCGCTGCTGCTGTGCGCTCTCACCGCAGGATGTACTGTCGGTCCGGACTACGAGCCCCCGGTGGTTGAGTCGCCGGAGGATTTTCAACAAAGAATCGAAAGCGGTGAGTCTCTGGCCAATGTCTACTGGTTCGACCTGTTTCAGGATGAACAGCTTCGCAACCTGATAAACATTGCGCTGGTCGAGAGTAAAGACCTTGCGATAGCAACGGCACGGGTGGAGGAAACACGCGCACGACTGGGCATTGTGCGTGCAGACCAGTTCCCGCAGGTTGGCGTAGCTGCGGGTGCTACGCGCGGCAATTCTGCGGAGCAATTCTTTCCCGGGTCCGGCGTGCAAAATAATTTCGCGCTTAGCGCAGAGGTCGCTTTCGAGCTCGACCTGTTCGGCAGACTGCGGCGATCAACAGAGGCGGCGCGTGCGGAGCTACTGGCGAGCGAAGAGTCCAGGCGCGTCGTTCTGATATCTTTGATCGCCGATGTCGCAGGCACCTATTTCCTGCTGCTTGATCTCGATCAAAGATACCAAGTTGCCGCACGAACGCTTGTGGCGCGCCAGGGCTCGACGCGCATCATTCGCGCGCGCTTTGCTCACGGCACGATACCGATGATCGACGTGAATCAGGCCGAGATTCAGGAAGCAGATGCAGCGGCCAGTCTTGCCGCATTTGAGCGCCAGCGGATCCAGGCGGAAAATCTTGTTAGTGTCCTGCTTGGTCGCAACCCCGGACCCATTACCCGCGGCGCCGCGCTGCCGGAACAAGTGTTAACGCCGGATGTACCGGCGGGGTTGCCTGCGCAATTGCTTGAGCGGCGACCGGATATTCGTGCCGCCGAACGTTCGCTGGCCGCACAAACCGCACGCATAGGTGCCGCCAAAGCAACCCGCTTTCCCACCATCAGCCTCACTGGTTCCGGCGGCTACAACAGCACCGAATTCGATAACCTGCTGGACAGCGACGTAAGTTTGTGGAATCTCGGCGTGAATATTCTCGCGCCAATTTACGACGCCGGACGAAATCGCAGCCGGCAGGAAGCGGAGATCGCACTCACAGAACAACTGCTCAGGCAGTACGAGTTCACCGTGTTGCAGGCATTCCGGGAGGTTGAGGACGCATTGGTTGGAGTGCGCACCTTGCGTGATGAAATGAATGCGCGGGAAATGCAGGTCGTGGCTGCGCGCAGCGCTGCATTCCTGTCACGAGCCCGCTACGACGGCGGTGTAACGAGCTTTCTTGAAGTACTGGACGCCGAGCGCTCGTTGTTCGACGCAGAGATAGCGACGTCTGCCGCACGACGTGCGCAGCTGGTTGCGGTCGTTGAGTTGTATAAGGCACTTGGCGGTGGCTGGGTGCCAGCGGCCGCCGAGTAAACAGGCGCGCCGGCGTTTAACGTCCGACGTCGTCGAATACCATTTTTAGCAGGCTCCCAACCGTTCGGTGAGATTCAAGCGGGTGTCGCAGCGGCTTATTCATGTCAATCGAATAGTGATTTCGGCGCCCGTCCTTTTCCTTCTCTAATACACCGGCATCTTCAAGCTGACTGACGATGCGCTGCACCGCCCGCTCGGTGATCCCGACCCGTTCTGCAATATCCCTTAGCCGGGCCGACGGATCGTGAGCCAGGCTCACCAAAACATGCGCGTAGTTGCTGAAAAAAGTCCAGGAGTGTTCAGGTGCAGCCATTGTTTGCTACCAGGCTCTTCGGTATTGGCAATTGACAGGTCGGGAATTAACGACTATTGTTACCGGACATATTTTTCCGGCTTTATTTTTCCGGAAATTATAGTCTCATAAATTTACCTGTGATGCCAACCCGTAGCGGTGGGACACCCAATGGATTGCTTGCAACGGCCTATTTAAAATCGCGCCGTCTTCGCTCGCCAATGGCGTGCGCCGTCGGCGGCAGCCCGGGAAAAAGGAAACACTGATGAAAGCTTTGACCCCGCAATTTCTAAGGATCCTGTTAGTCGTCGCAGTTTTCCTGTTTGCCGGTACACCTGCACAGGCAGCAGACACTGTAATGACTCCCGATCTGACGGGTCATTGGGCAGCAATTGCATCAATTATTATTTTCATCATTGCCTATGCGCTGGTCATTGCCGAGGAAAATATCCATCTTCGCAAGTCGAAGCCGGTCATGTTCGCAGCGGGACTTATTTGGATTCTCGTCGCTGTTACCTATGGTCAGAACGGGCAATCCGAGGTTGTCGAGGGCCTGGTACAACATGGCTTGCTCGAATTCGTCGAGCTGTTTCTTTTTCTTCTGGCCGCAATGACCTACATCAATACGATGGACGAGCGCGGCGTTTTCGATGTGCTGCGCTCGTGGCTACTCAAACAGCGCTTTTCGCTGCGCAAACTATTCTGGGTAACAGGTGGGCTTGCCTTTGTCCTTTCGCCCGTCGCCGACAACCTGACAACAGCTCTTTTGATGGCAACCGTGGTTATGGCGGTAGGTGGCCAAAATCGGCGCTTTGTGGTCATAAGCTGCATTAATGTTGTAGTTGCCGCCAACGCCGGTGGCGCGTTCAGTCCGTTCGGCGATATCACCACGCTGATGGTCTGGCAGGAAGGTCATGTTCAGTTCAGTGAGTTTTTTGCGCTGGTTATTCCGTCAGTGGTCAACTGGTTGGTTACGGCTGGTCTTCTGAGCTTCTTCATTCCCGCCGGTCAGCCGGACGTTGTCAATGAAGAGGCGTATTTACGTCATGGTGCAGTAATCGTTATCGGCCTGTTCATAGCGACGATTTTCCTTGCCGTTGCGAGTCACACGCTGCTCCACTTGCCGCCGGTGATTGGCATGATGACGGGCCTCGGCGCTTTGAAATTGTTTGGCTACTATTTGCAATTGCACGACCACCGATTTTCGCGTACTCCCGAACGGGTAATGAATGACACTGCTCTAACACTTGAGGGCGATCCCCGCAAAACACCCTCTTCCAGTGATCCTCAATACGACATTTACCGTAACCTGCAGCGAGTCGAATGGGATACGTTGCTGTTCTTCTACGGCATCATGTTGTGCGTCGCAGGGCTCGGTGCGTTCGGCTACCTGGCGGTTGGCTCCGACCTGCTGTACGGCGCGCTTGGTCCAACAACTGCCAACATTCTGGTCGGTTTTGCGTCCGCAGTTTTTGACAATATTCCGGTCATGTTCGCAGTGCTGGAAATGAGCCCCGAAATGAGCCTCGGTCAGTGGCAACTCATAACTTTAACGGCGGGTGTCGGCGGATCGATGCTGGCCGTCGGTTCGGCCGCCGGCGTCGCGGTGATGGGACAGGCGCGCGGCGTCTATACGTTTATGAGCCACCTCAAGTGGAGCTGGGCAATTGTGATTGGCTATGCCGCCAGCGTCGCTACGCACCTGATGTTAAATGGTTCGTTGATGTGAATACCAACAATTGTCGTTGCGCCGGGGTGAGCTACTTGATGTGTTTCAGGATACCGTCAAGTTCGTCGAGGCTGTTGTAGCTGATCACCAGCTTGCCGGCACCCTTGCTGCCATGATCGATCTTCAGTTTTGCGCCCAGCTTTTCCGAAAGCTCGATTTCCAGACGACGAATATCGGCATTTGCAGTCGTAGTGGTCGATTTCGACGTCTTGCCGCCCTGGTTGGAGAGGATTCTGCGTACCAGCTTTTCCGTTTCGCGGACAGACAGGCCAGCCTTGGCTACCTGGCGTGCCGCGTCGAATTGCTGCGTCTTGTTGGTAATCGATAACAATGCACGCGCATGACCCATTTCGAGTTGTCTTGATTCGAGCATGGGTCTTACTTTGTCGGAAAGATCGAGAAGGCGCAGCAAGTTACTAACCGTCGCTCGTGAGCGACCAACGGCA
>JBLHLN010000220.1:0-4439 GCA_047620565.1 Woeseiaceae bacterium | reverse complement strand
AAGTCGGAGGCCGTTCGAGAAGTTGCTGCCTACCTGGCTGGCCTCGATTCATACTGATTCTTGAGAGCTCGAGCGGACGCTTTTGGCCGTTTGCCGCCCTTCGTAACTGCAATTTTCTTGTGACCTGAATGACCGCTTTCGATGAAAGCAGACACACGGGGCGCGGGCAGAAATTATTCTCAATACGATAGCGACAATACGTCTGCTTTGCCCCCGATAGTTGCAGTTGGCTAGATTTGGGCCAAAATTTCGGCTATTGACCCGAAGCAAAAGCCTGGTTCAAGATCCGTTGGATACTACTAGAGGAGTTAAGAAATGAATCGAGAAGCAAGGTGTTCCTGCGGTCAACTGAGCATATGCGTCGTCGGCGACCCAAGAATTATCGCTACTTGTAGCTGCCTGAATTGTCAAAGAAAGACAGGCTCTGTATTCGGCGTGTCGTCCTATTTCGACGACAGCCAAGTAGAGAAGATCAGTGGCAACAGCACTAGTTTTAAGCGAGCCGCAGACTCCGGAGGAAAGAGTGAGCGCCATTTTTGCCCTCAGTGCGGGTCTACGGTTTACTGGAAGAACGAGCTTTTTCCAAATTTCACCGGTATACCAGTCGGTGCATTCGCGGATTCAGATTTTCCAGAGCCTATGGCGTCGGTCTGGAATCAAACCAAGCATGCGTGGGTTTCATTTCCTGAACATTGGGTAAGTTCGGATACGCAAGAGATTGACCCTTCTCTGATCCCGAGCTGACTGCGGGATCATAACTGCGGCATCGACCGCTTCTGGCCGGTTGCTGCCCTCAACAAACCCACTTTCCTGCCTGGTTGAAGGTCTGCTTCACCCCCGACAGCCGTCGTTGAGCTAAAATGACGCTTAGGCGCTGCTTGTGACCCATTGCGGCCAGTTGACTGGTCACGAATCCGTCCTAGACTAACTGGTAGTGGATAATCCTCGGGATGCAATCAATGAAGCGCATAGTTTCCTTATTCATATGGATCTCGATCGTATCGGCTTTCCCTGTTGAAGCTGAACAACTCAACCTGAACCCAGCGTGGACCGTTACAAATCTCGGACCATCAATCAACACGCAGCACAGGGAAAGGTACTCAATGATCTCATCTGATGGATTGGTACTTTACTTTGCCTCCGACCGCCCTGACGCTCTTGGAGAGCCGGATGATCGAGGTCGACGCCCATGGGACCTATATGTGGCGTGGCGAGAAAGCCCTGGAGTGCCTTTTGGTGAGGCTATTAACTTAGGGCCAGAAATTAACTCATCCTATAGCGAACACAGCGCTTCTATCTCAAAGAACGGTCATTGGATGTACTTTGGCAGTAATCGGCCAGGAGGATGTGGTGGTTATGATCTGTATGTATCGTATCGACCTGATACGACGGATCATATGGGGTGGCAGCCACCAAAACATCTTGGTTGCGCATTAAACACCCCATTTAACGAAGCGTGCCCATTCATCACAACCGACAAGCAAACAGGTAAGGATCTTCTCTACTTTGTACGTAATACCCGGGAAGGTATTCGCGATTACAACATTCATTTGAGCGAGGCAGATAGGAAAACGCGAGTCTTTGGGACGGCGAAGATTGTTGCTGAACTTAGCAGTCCGGAATTTGATGCCCACTTTGACCCGGAGCATGGATTCATCTGGTCGGGACGAGCCGGTGGGTATGGTGGGGCCGATATTTGGCTAACAAGCAAAAGATCACAAGGAAGCGGATGGTCGAAGCCAAAGAATATGGGTTCATTAATTAACACAGAGTATGACGAAGAACTGCCCAGCGGCACGTTGGACGGAATGCTGTTTTTCCCTTCAAACCGACTCGGCGGCTACGGAGGATTTGATATCTATATAGCGACTCCGGGCAACCATTAATCTAATCTGCTGAATGGCCGTTCTTGGCTGCGGTTTCAACCGGTGAACTGTATGACGTCAGCGCCTATGGAACAGATTTAGTTCTGGTTTAAGAGAGTGTTTTTGTTCATCCTAACCTGAGGAGTTGAGATGAAT
The DNA here is from genome assembly GCA_047620565.1 of Woeseiaceae bacterium. Lineage (GTDB taxonomy): Bacteria > Pseudomonadota > Gammaproteobacteria > Steroidobacterales > Woeseiaceae > SZUA-117. The sequence continues at coordinate 2,418 of JBLHLN010000220.1, read as the reverse complement.
CAGAAGCCAAGAGGACGAACAGCATCGTCCGAACAGATCATTCGTGACATCAAACGCAAGACGCGTAAGCAATACAGTGCGGAGGAGAAGATCCGTATTGTTCTGGATGGATTGCGTGGTGAAGACAGCATTGCCGAGCTGTGTCGGCGAGAGGGCATTGCCCAAAGTCTTTATTACAAGTGGTCCAAGGAATTTATGGAGGCCGGCAAGAAACGCCTGACCGGAGATATTGTGCGGCAGGCAAATACGGGCGAAGTCACAGAGCTGCGTCGTGAAGCCCGGGATCTGAAAGAGGTTGTTGCCGAACAAACCCTGGAGCTGCGGCTGCTCAAAAAAAGCATGATCGGGGATGGGGAGGACCTCGAATGAGATACCCCGCCTCGGAGAAGCTTGAGATCATCCGGTTGGTGGAGCGCTCACACCTTCCGGCCAAGCAAACGCTGGATATGCTGGGCATTCCACGTACCACCTTCTACCGCTGGTACGAGCGATTTCGCCTTGAAGGGCAGGATGCCCTGCAGGACAAAGCGCCGCTGCCAGCCCGTGTGTGGAACCGTATCCCCGATACTGTCCGGGAGCGGTTAATCACGTTGGCACTGGACCGACCGGAACTGAGTCCGCGCGAGCTGGCGGTTACATTTACCGACACCGAGCGGTATTTTATCTCGGAAAGCTCAGTCTACCGGCTTCTCAAAGCGCACGACCTGATCACCAGTCCGGCCTTCATCGTCATCAAGGCCGCCAGCGAGTTCAAAGACAAGACCACCGCTATCAATCAAATGTGGCAGACCGACTTCACGTATCTGAAGATTATAGGTTGGGGCTGGATGTATCTGTCCACCATTCTGGATGACTTCTCTCGCTATGTGATCGCCTGGAAGCTGTGCACCGGCATGACCAGTCACGATGTCACCGAGACGCTGGAGCTCGCCTTGCAGGCATCAGGCTGCGACCAGGCCAATGTCGTTCACAAGCCAAGGTTATTGTCCGATAACGGGTCGAGTTACATCTCAAATGAGCTCGCCGACTGGATCACTGATAACCAGATGAGCCATGTTCGCGGCGCACCATATCATCCGCAAACACAAGGCAAGATCGAACGCTGGCACCAGACGTTGAAGAACCGGATATTGTTGGAGAACTATTTTCTACCCGGTGATCTTGAAAAGCAGATCGAGGCGTTCGTCGATCACTACAACCATCGGCGATACCATGAGAGCTTGAAGAACCTGACGCCAGCCGATGTTTACTTCGGGCGCGGGCAATCAATACTAGCGAAACGAGAAAGGATCAAAAAAAGGACCATCGCAAAACGTCGTTTGCACTACCAACGACACGCCGCGTAATATGAAAATGATGGGCAAAACGCTCCATTAGATAAACGCTACGTCTGTTCCATTTGTTTGACGACGGACACCTTCCAACAAAACACCCTTTTCCGGGCGTTCAATAGGGCGTAGGGCGGCATGACACAAGGACCATTCGATGCCCGATACAACGACTACTCGCGACATGTCCCGAACCTGGCCACCGCCAAGGGGTGAGGGACGATGAGGTTCCAGCAATTACTTGATTCACTGCCAATCGGTGGCGTCTTCGTTGCGTTCGCCGTCTTCTCGCTGATCGTTACCGAAGCTGGTTACCGCCACGGGTATTGGTGGCAGGAGCGAACTCAAGACGAAAAGGATGGCCCCACCGGCATGATCGTGGGCTCGCTCCTCGCGCTCATGGCGTTCCTTCTCGCAATCGCGATGGGAATGGCATCCGATCGCTTCGACACGCGCCGCGGGCTCGTGCTGACCGAGGCGAATTCAATAGGTACCACTTACCTTAGGGCCGGCTACCTGCCAGAGCCGGCCTCAAGCGAAATTCGGGACCTACTCCGCGAGTACGTTCCCCAGCGCATCGCGACCGACGATCTGGCAGACGTCCGAGAGAAAATAGCTCGATCGTCCGATCTCCAAGACAAGCTCTGGTCAATCGCCGAGGCGTTGGCACGCGCCACACCGGAATCGGACGTCCTGGCGCTGTTCATCGATTCACTGAACGAGACGATTGACCTAAACGCGACGCGCGTAACGGCGGGCATCTATGCACGAGTACCCGAGACGATTCTACTCCTGCTCTTTTGCGGTTCAATGTTGACGCTCGCGATGGTTGCGTACGCCGCGGGCTTGGCCCAACGGCGCAGCTCCATCACTGCAGCCGTGCTGATAATCCTCCTTGGTTCGGTTATCACCCTTGTAGTCGATCTCGATCGACCGCGAGACGGATTCCTCAAGGTGAACCAGCAGCCGCTAATCGACCTCCAGGGGCAGATCGGAACACAGTCTCGAACGAATCTACCTGAGTAGCCAGCGCGCCGCCCAACACTCTGTTAAAGCGGAGATGAGTGTCTCCTTCTGGCCGGAACCAGCC
>JBLHLN010000219.1:0-4447 GCA_047620565.1 Woeseiaceae bacterium | reverse complement strand
AAGAAGAGAGAAGAACATGACTAATCGACTTATTCTGGCGATCCTGATTATCGCTGTCGGAGCCAATGCTGCGGCTCAGGCGCCGAACTCAATGGATGCAGCGGCAAAGCTTCTCGAAGAACTCTCTAATGCTCACGGCCCCTCCGGATTCGAGGGACCCGTTCGTACCATCATCCGTCGAGAGATGGAGCCGTTGGCCGATCGAATCGAGATAGACGGCCTTGGCTCGGTCATCGGCATCATCGAGCACTCACAGGATGCTCCCAATATCATGATTGCGGCCCACCTGGACGAGGTCGGAATGATGGTCAAGCGCATCACGGACGATGGCTATTTAAAGTACCAGGTATTGGGCGGCATCCTGCCGCAGGCGCTGCTCAACCAGCGCTTCAGGGTGCTGACCTCAAAAGGCTACGTCATAGCTATTAGCGGTTTGAAGACGATCCACGTGATACCGCGAGGTCTGGAAAGATCGTTAATTCCCGAGCATGACGAAATCTTTCTGGACGTTGGCGCAAGCAGCCGTGAGGACGCCATGGAGCGTCTGGGAGTCAGACCCGGAGATCCGATCGCCCCTGACACGGAGTTTGAGATTCTGAATGGCGGTCAACTATATGTCGGCAAGGCCTGGGATGACCGGGTCGGCCTGGCGGTCATGGTTGAGGTCATGAAGCGGCTCAAGAACAAGCGCCCTCCCGCCAACGTCTATTTCGTTGCCACGACACAGGAAGAAATCGGCCTGCGCGGCGCGCATACGAGCAGCTATCTCGTAGAGCCTGATATTGGCATTAGCCTGGAGGCTGGTGTGGCGGCGGACTATCCCGGCATTAGCCTGGACGAGGCACAGGAGGTTCTCGGTGGTGGGCCCGGCATGTTTCTGTTCGACGCATCGATGATTCCGAATGACAACCTGAAGAACCTTGTTATCGATCTCGCCGCACGAAATAAGATATCCCTGCAGTTTAATGTTCAACCAGGCTACGGTGAGGACGGAGCGGAGATGCAGAAAGCCTTCGCGGGCACGCCGAGCGTCAACCTTACGGTACCTACGCGCTATCTGCATACGCATTACGGCGTGATCAATCGAAAAGACTTTGATGGGCTCGTCGAACTACTGACTGCCGCAATTTATGAACTGACACCGGCAAAGGTCAAGGAAGTGCAACGGTTTTAGCGCAACGTAGTTCGTATCGTGCAAAGGAAACAAACGGCCTGATCATTACAGCATCCTCAAATAAACGATGCCAATGTGCAGTAACAAATAACTCTCTTCCAGAGTAAAACACTGTGCCGAGACCAAACAATGCGATAAAGACTCTCGTTACCAAATGGCACAGTCGACATGTTTCGTTTTTTACAGAGCGTTACGTCCGATCCTGGGCTGCCATTGAAATAGCCGATTGGCAGGCACAAAAAAGCCCGGTACAAGACCGGGCTTTCGATTTTTGGTAGCGGGGGCGCGATTTGCACTGTTCCTACAGTCACGCTGTGGGTTCGCGTGAAGTAATTATTTTCGCGCGCCTACGGCGAGTGGCTGGAGGCACTGCTCCGCGAAGCCAGGTGCGGCCTTTGCGCTCGTTGGCGCCATTTTGCTGCTTTTTATTCGCGCTGACGTAAATACACCGATGCTATTGTCATCGCGCCCGCCGCCACGACACAGTAAAGGCCAAGAAAAGACATTTGCACGGGCAAAGCAATTCCTCGATCAATCAGTGTGCCCGTCAGCCCGGGGCCTGCAGCGGTTGCAAAAACGACTGCCGACACGGTGACGGCCCGGATTGACCCCAAATTAGCGAGACCGTAGATCTCTGGCCACAGTGAGCCAAACAACGTGGAAGATATTCCATAGCTGATACCCAGAAGCACCATGACAACGAAAAGCCAGGCAGCGGGCCCACTGAACGACAAGGCGAAGCAGGCCGCAGACAAGGGCAATAGAAAATAGGGCAATACGGCTTTTGCGCCAAAGCGGTCGATCGCTGCACCCGCCGCCAACGCACAACCGACCGTGGTGAGCGACAAAACTAATAATGACAGGGCAAAATGCTGCGGCGGCCAGCCGTTGAGCTCGGTGAGATAGTTTTGATGATAAAAGATAGTAGTGCCAACAAACGGAGGTGCCAATATTCCTGTTAGTAGCACCCAAAAGGTAGGATTCCTCATCACCTCCCGGCGGGTCCAACTGCGAACCTGCGGCTTAGAATCGAGGTCACTTGCTTGCCGACCGTGAGGCATACGCGGCTTGTGGTAAGCCCAATAGGCAAAGGGAAGGCCAATGAAAATAAGCGCAATGGCGCTGCTAAACCATCCCACTCGATATCCGTACGCAAGTACAAGTACAGAGAATGCCAGCGGGATAGTAGCCTCGCCTCCCTGGTGACCCAGAATGACCAGCGACACTGCCCGACCTCTCGCCGCAACAAACCAGCGACCGGTTGCCGTCAAGGCGATGTGCGTCATCATGCCTTGTCCGAAAAGGCGCAACAAAAAAATGGCGACGACGACTGTTTGCACCGTGGCGGCGTAGCCCGCCAACAGAGCTGCTGCGGCTAAGACTGGCACAACCAATGCGATAGTCCTGTGCACCGGCATCACATCCACGATCCTGCCAAGAAAAGGAAGGCAAAATGCACTCGCGAGTGTTGCGAACATGTAGAGCCGTCCGAATTCGCCATGGCTAAGATCGAAAGCTGCCCGCCACTCGGAGATAGACGCAGAAATGAAATACGTCTGCCCAAAACTCGAAAAGAAAGTGAGCGTGAAACCGCCAGCAATCCAGCGGAAGTTTTGCTTTAGAAATGCAAGCATGAAGCTTTGTATGTTATCCGAATAAACGAGGCGGCATTATGACGGAAAGGGATTAGTCGTTTGCAACTCGTTCACGCAGCGCATGCCGAAAGCGCCGACTGACAGGAACCAGTGCATCCGATGGCATTGACAAGTTAAATGGTGATTTAGCGTAATTGATCGAAACTTCAAATCGCGGCTGGAAGCCGCTCCTACGGAAAGAACCGCAGAACAAACAAGGGCCCCTTTTCGAGGGACCCTTGTTTGTTTGGTAGCGGGGCGTAATTTGAGCCCAATCCGCCTGCAGTACCAACCGAGAGAAAAAGGTCGGTGCGGATTGATCTTCAGTCATCTGACCAAATAAGTGCTGGACCCTTCGGAGGCAATCTTGCTCACGCTGCCGGATACGAAAAAGGCCAGTCCGAATGGACTGGCCTTTTTTATATTTGGTAGCGGGGGCAGGATTTGAACCTGCGACCTTCGGGTTATGAGCCCGACGAGCTGCCAGACTGCTCCACCCCGCATCAGAGGAGCGGGATAATACGCAGGGAACCCAAAATTTACAAGGTGTTGAGGGGCGAAAAGGACCTAATAAGTCCGGGCAATGACATCGACGCAATAAGCCAGCAACCAACCGGGGAAAATACCCAGCAGAATCACCGCCGCGCCATTCATGCTGAGGACCAGCCGGGTGTCAAATTTGGCCTGAAACACTGATCGATCGTCGGCTGAATCGAAATACATGTACCAGATGACGCGCAGGTAATAATACGCCCCTACTACCGAGGCCAGGACCATCAAAATGGCCAGGCCGGGGAATCCTGCATCCAGCACGGCGCTAATGACATTCAGCTTGGCAAAAAAACCGACCCAGGGCGGCACACCGGCCATACCGAACATAAAAAACAGCATCATCATGGCGAACCACGGGCTGCGGGAGTTAAGTCCTTTGAAATCTGCCAGGTGCTCAGCCTCGAAGCCTTTCCGGCTGAGAAGTATCACCATGCCGAACGCACCGGCCGCCATCACTACATAGGTCAACGTATAGAACAATGCCGCGGCGAGCCCCTGCTCCGTTCCGGTGAATACCGCGAGCAGAATAAAGCCGACGTGCGCAATGGCCGAATAGCCGAGCATTCTCTTAATATTGGTCTGGGCTATCGCAACGATGTTGCCAATCAGCAATGACAGCACGGCGAGCACCATGATCATGCCCTGCCAGACCTCATGCAGATCACCAAGCCCATCCACCAGGACACGCATTAGCAATGCCAGTGCCGCCAGTTTCGGCGCTGACGCAATGTAGAGCGTTACCGGCGTTCTCGCCCCCTGGTAGACGTCAGGGAGCCACATATGAAACGGGACAGCGCCAAACTTGAAGGCAATTCCGGAAATCAGGAAAGCCATACCGAACCAGAGCTGGACGTCATTAATGTTGTCGTTGCGAACCGCTGCCGCAATCTCATCGAATTTGAGACTGCCAGTCAGTCCGTATACCCACGATATGCCGTACAGGAACGCTCCGGACGCGATCGCTCCGAGAACGAAATACTTCATGGCTGATTCTGCGGAAGCTGACGAATTACGATCGAATGCAACCAGTGCATAAAGTGACAGCGACAACGTCTCCAACCCAAGGTACATCGTCAGCAGGCTGTTC
>JBLHLN010000218.1:0-4493 GCA_047620565.1 Woeseiaceae bacterium | reverse complement strand
GTCAAGTGGCACCGGCCGGAAGCGAGTATCAAAAGTTCAGGCGCCTTATGACGCTTGAGGTGAATGCTGCGATTGAAGGCGCTTATCGCGCTGGAGCGACAGAAGTTCTTGTTTCAGACTCTCACGGCGGCGCTCAAAATATTGATGTTGAACTGCTGGATTCCAGAGCGAAGTTGATACGAGCCTGGCCCAGAGCGCTTGGTATGGTTCACGGAATTGATGAAAGTTTCGATGCTGCAGTATTCGTCGGTTATCACGCACGCGAAGGCGACGTAGGTGTATTGGCTCACACATTCACAGAGAATTTGGTGATGCAGCTGAACGATGAAATCGCCTCGGAAGCCACATTCGCGGGTGCAATAGCGGGCCACTTCGGTGTACCAGTGGTGTTTGTGTCTGGCGATCAGGTGATCACAAGAGATGTTCGCCGCCAGTTCGGCCCAATTGAGGTTGCTGTAGTAAAGGAAGCGTACGGTCAGTTCGCAGCCAAGATGCTGCACCCGGAGGAAGCCCGGCGCCTTATCAGCATCGGCGTCGAGCGAGGAATTAACAATCGTTCAAATATTTCGCCCTATGTACTGAAGACGCCAGTCATACTTGAGCTACGCTGGGAGGAACCGGTTATGGCCGAAATTGTTTCGTTGATGAGGGGGGCTGAGCGGTTAAATGGAATTACGACGACATTTACGGGCGTTGATATGATTGAAGTCGCGGAGTTTTTCGAAGTCATTCACCACATTCGACCACCGAGATAACCTGAGACCTGCACGGCGTTCGCTTCTGACCGAAAGCGGTAATAGAATCCAGAACGTATTCATAGCGTACGCTCGCAAGGCAATCTGACTGAAGGGAATTTTGACAATGCGCATTGCCTCTCTACATATCCACCCCATCAAGGGCATGCGCGCGGTTGATGTGACAAGTGCGATGGTCGAGAAGCGTGGAATTCAGCATGACCGCCGATGGCTCGCGGTTGACGCTAATGGCAAATTCCTGACGCAGCGCAGCCATCCACAAATGGCTACGATGACAGTGACGCTGGCAACAACCGGCCTGAAACTTTCCGCGGAAGGCTTCGGTGAAATTCAAATTGTTCAGCCGTCTGGCGCCAGGCGCCGAAAAATCGTCATCTGGGATGCCGAGGTCGACGCTGCCGCGACCGACCGGTCGGCAGATACGTATATGTCAGAGGTGTTCGGTGAAGAAGCGCATCTCGTATTCATGGACGAGAAGGCGCTGCGTTTGAAAACCAGCGTGTGGACGCCGACGCCCGTGCCAGTCAGTTTCGCCGACGCTTTTCCAATTCTTGTCACGTCTACAGGATCACTCGCCGAGCTCAATCGCGACATCGAGAAACACGGTGGCGCGGCCGTCCCGATGGCTCGTTTTCGCCCGAATGTCGTCATCGACTGTGATGAGGCGTGGGCCGAGGATCGTTGGACGAAGCTACAAATCGGCCAGGTCACGCTCGATCTCGTCAAGCTATCAGATCGCTGCATCGTAACGACGACAGACCAGAAAACCGGCCAACGCATGGGCAAGGAACCACTGGCGAGCCTCGCTCGTATTCACCGCTCGAAGGATCCCCGAATTAAAGGTGTTCTCTTCGGTGTCAACACTGTGCCACGAGCGCTGGGCCAGATACGAGCAGGAGATTTGGTCGAGATTATCGACTAACACCTAACTCAACGTCACACCCGTCAGCAACCACTGTTTGCGTCTGCCCGATAGCGTACATTGAGCTACAATCAGTCTGAACGTCCGCTTATGACCCAAAGCAGGCATGATGATTTTCCACTTCCGATTCGAGGTTCAATGGCTCTACCAGCATCTGATGTGCTAATCGTAGTCGCGGAGATTTCCGTCGCTTTGGTCGGTTTCTCTGGAATCATAGCCGTGTTCCGGCAACGGGATATTTCAAGTTGGCCGCCTCACATTGCGTATCGATTCTCTTTTATGTGCGGGCAGGCACTTTTCGTGATGGCGTTCGCGCTGTTACCTTTTATCCCTTATTACACTGCCCGTTTTTCAGAATCAACCTGGCAAATATCAAGTGCATTGTTTGCCATCTCTACCGCTTGTTTCATGTGGCTAACTTATTATAAGGCCAAAAAATTGCCGGTTACGGCCAGTGCACATTTGAGTAGCGGCTGGATGCTCACCTACCAATCAGGCATGTTCTTGTTCATATTGCTTTTGGCTGCCAACGCTCTGTCGTTTATGGGTAGCGCCGGTCCGGCTGCTTATTTGGCAACTCTCGGATGGCAACTGTTTATAGCGACATCACTCTTTTTTCGACTGTTAATTGGGCCGGGTGACACAACTACTGATCGGCAATGATTACTTTTCGGTCTTGCAGCGGAACAATGGACGGTTGAGATAAGCCCGCAATTATCGGCTAGCGAACAGTGCGGACGAAAGTAGTAGTGCGTGAACGACTAGTTATCCATATTCTGTAACTGAATCTATCAACATCAAAATAAAGGGAGAACTCGAAATGGCAACCTATGAATGTGAAAAGTGCGGCATGAGTGTCAACGCCACCTGCGGCAAGTGCGATACTGCGCTGGAGAACGGTACGCTGGAATTACCTGATGGAAAAGAAGTACAGATTTCCACGTGTCCAAATGGTCATGGCAAGATCAAGTCGCCCATGTGCTGCGGGCAGGACATGAGTTGTCCTGTGGCCTAATCGGACATTGGGATTCCGGGGACAGTTGACTCAACTCCGATTCAGTGAACTGTCCCCGGAACTACCGAAAGGTTATCTACCAAAATGCTCGTCGATCTATTCTCGACTGCTATTTATCATCGACCGCCATTCTTCCATCATTGCGGCGTATTTAGGTTCGCTAAACGAATCTTCCAAATCTGCGTTTCCAGTCTGACTCAATCCGACAAGTCTGTAGGCGACGTTGACGGTGGAGCCACGAATTCCGTTTGACGTAAGGGAAACATCAACAGTGCCGGTGTTCGCCCCCGGAGTCACACGTACATATTGAGCATGTTTGGCCTCTGTATCGTAGTCGGTAACGAGCCAGTAGGTTGTGCTGCCGTGATTGCTTGTTACAAAGGCAGTGCCCTTTTCGTATCCGTCACCACTTAGCATGACCGGGTCCCAGATGGGAATCCAAAGCTTTTCCCCCGGTGCCGTAAAAAGAGGCTGTGCTTCTTCTGGTGTCATGTCCAGTTCAAACGAACCTGTGCGTGCAATCGTTACAGCATCGAAGCCAGAGAAGTCATCGCTTTGATCGCAACCACCTAGAGCCGTAGACATTATCAATGCTCCTGCACATATTCGAAAAAAATCAGTCATCGTTGCCTCGTTCTTCTAACTTATGGCTGTCCTCGGCGGTCAGATCGAGTTCGTAGACTTCTTTCAGTTTCTCGATTTTGCCGAGCGTTGCACCAGAAAAAGGTGCCTTGCCCTCGAAGCAGTGGAGAGTCATCCCCTCCAGGAGATCACCAAGTGACATATCCAGCTGTTCGGCCAGGGCCTTCAGCACTTTGAGCAGGCGTTTTTCGATGCGCACGCCCGTCTGCACGCGTTGGATTGTTTTTGACATGGATGTTATTTTGGTACCAATGTACCAAATTGTCAAGAGTCAAATGCCAGGTTAATTGGGCTGCTTCTGGCCGAAAGCGGACATTCGGCTAAACTGCTCTGAAACGTCCGCCTATGACCCAACGCGGACTTTCGTGCAGCTCGGTCGATATGTATGTTGGATTGAAGTTACTTGCATTGTGCAAATATGAAGTAGGAGAAAAAAGTGATCGTCCGCATTTTTCGCGCCAAGATTCGACAAGATCAGGTTGCCAACTTCAAACGAATGGTTCAGGAACAGTCAATTCCATGGCTGGAAAGCGCTGATGGAATGCTGGGCTATTTTCCGGCGGAGCCATTTGGCGACAACGTACAGGAATTCGTAATGATTACTTTGTGGAAGGACCTGGATTCGCTCAAGTCATTCGCTGGTTCAGATTGGGACAATCCAGTAGTCACGGAAGACGAAGAACCGCTGGTCGAGGAGATGTTTGCGGATCACTACCTTAGGTTTGACAAGATCCGGTTAGTTGAATGAGTGATCCAGTTAGTCGCTCATTCATGTCTGCTTTTGGCCGAAATCGGACATTAAATTCAGCTGAATCTTACCGCCCCGAACGTCCGCTTTCAGGAAAAGAGGATTCTCAATGATCGGCTTGGGATTCCGGGGACAGTTCACTCAATTCCAATTCAGTAAACTGCTCCCGGAATTCAGTAAACTGTCCCCGCATTTGCTCTGAAACGTCCGCCAGTGGCTCAAAGCAGATATCCTTCAGCAAAGCACGCCAATTTCCGGACTCAATAAGGATAACGAATGGACACTGTTGTAGCGGTAATTCCTGTTCAGGGGTTGGTGCTCGCATTCGTACCGGCTGTGATCGCAATCGGCATCATTTTTCGCTGGAGGGCCGGTTTTTAAACTGCATTGGATGCGACGTTACGAATGTTG
>JBLHLN010000217.1:0-4525 GCA_047620565.1 Woeseiaceae bacterium | reverse complement strand
GCAGTGTTATCGTACAAAGCGGCCAGACTGTAGTTCTTGGTGGACTGATTCTTGAGAACACCAATGAGGGGGTCTCCGGAATCCCGGGCCTTATGAGTATTCCATGGTTGGGTAAACTCTTCAGTACGACGTCGCAAGACGTTTTTCGAACGGAGTTGATCGTCACCGTGAAGCCGCGAGTGATTGAGAATCAACGCGCTATGCGACAAGTTACTGAAGAGTTACGCCAACGCATGCAGAAAGCCAGTCAGTATGAGGATGCGGTGAACAAGGTTTCACCGGACTCCTAGTTGAATTCGAGCGCCCAATGACGAGGCGGTTTTGGCGATTCTCTGCGATTGCTCTTATTGGCATCATTGTCGTTGCTGCAACGCTGGCTATTTCCTACGAGCGCCTGAATGTCAACAACCTGATGGAGCTGAGTGCAGATAAGAATACTGCGCTGGCAAGATCGCTCTCCAATGCCGCTCGCACTCAGCTCCTTGCTTTGCTGCAGGAATCGTCTGAGCGCAATTTTCGCGAAATTCGTGCGGCGGCGGCATCGAGTGATTTGCCGGAAATAATGACAAGGCAGGTAAGGGAACTGTCGGTGTTCAAGGTCAATTTCTTCAACCGCGGCGGCGTAGCGGTGTTTTCTACTGATCCGGCGTTGATCGGAATCAGGTTTCCGCGGAACGCGGGCATTGTCTCTGCGCTGAGCGGAGTTTCAGTTAGCGATATCGTGCGGGAAAACTCCCTGAATTCGTTCGACAAAGTGATTGAAAGCCACGATCTCATTCAGACCTACATACCATTTCTGTCGGGCGACGGTACGCTCATCGGCGTATTCGAAGTGTACTCGGACATTACCCCGTTTCTTACGCGCGTTGCGGAAACCCGGCGAGATATCGTAGTCGGCGTATCCGCTATCCTGGCAATCCTTTACGCTTTGCTCGTCGGCTTGTATGCACGAATAGATCAGAGACTGGTTAGGGAGCAGGAGGCAACTCAGGGTTACCTTGAGCAAATCGAATCGGCAAAAGGCGCGCTGGAAGTGCGGGTTGCGAAACGAACCCGATTGCTCGAGGAATCGCGCGATTTCCTGCAAACGGCAATGGACGGTGTCCCGGATCCCGCATTCGTTATTGACCGCAACTACCGCATTAAGTCGATGAACAAAGCCGCACGAAAGTCATTCTCTTCTGACCTAAAGGCTGCTGGACCGATCTATTGTTATTCCGTCATGCATGGTCTGGATGTGCCGTGTGCCGACGCCGGTCGCCTGTGCACGCTGAAGTCCGGACTACCATGCAAAGTAGACGAAAACGTGCAACGCCCGAATGGCGATCTCCAGCATGTTGAGTTTCGCACGACGCCGCTACGCGCTGCGAATGGCGAGATAACAGGCGCAATAGAAATTGCGCATGATCTCAATGAACGTGAGCAAATCGCATATAAATTGCGCCAGGCTCAGGAGACTGCGGAAACGGAGAGTCGGGTCAAGTCGGAATTCGTCGCTACCATGAGCCACGAAATTCGTACGCCGATGAATGCAGTGCTTGGCATGACCGATCTCCTGCGCCTGACTCATCTCACACGCAAGCAACAGGGATACATTCAGACCATTCAAAGTAGCGGCAACATGCTGCTGAGCCTGGTCGATAATATTCTCGATTTCACGAAAATGGGCGCAAGCGCGCTGGTCATTCAAAAACGCGAGTTCAGCGTCACTGAGCTGCTGGAATGTGTCTTGGAAATCATCGGTAATCTTGCGTACTCAAAAGGCCTTGAGCTGGTCGGTTTCCTGGATGTGAATTTGAGCCTGAAAGTATCAGGTGACAGGGACAGGCTTCGTCAGATTCTGGTTAACCTTGCCGGTAATGCGGTCAAATTCTCCGACCACGGTGAAGTCGTAATCAGGATTGGTGCGGAGTCCGAAAATGGAGGCGGTACCAGCCTTCTGTTCAGCGTTTCTGACAGTGGCATCGGGATGACGAATGAAGTCACGACGAAAATATTTACGCCGTTTTCCAATGTTGACGACCAGGGAGTAGGGACGCAGCAGGGCAGTGGGCTCGGTCTGGTGATTTGCAAACAACTTGTAGAACAGATGGGCGGCAAGATCGGGGTCGAGAGCAAGCACGGCGAAGGGACAAAGGTCTGGTTTACAGTGCCGGTTGAACACACAGTGCCGTACGGCGATGAATCAACTGCCAGTTCAGCGGTTCTACAGGGAAAACGCATTCTCGCAGTGCATCGAAATACGGTTATTGACCAGGCTATATGTGCATATGCGGCGGCCGAGGGAATGAGCTGCGACGTTGTAGCAAAAGACGATGTGGCACTGGAGCGCCTGCAAGCTTGCGCGAGTTCAGGAGAACCCTATGCAGCGGTGATCATTGATATCTCTTTGCATGACACGGGCGGACTCTCATTGGCTCGGCATATCAGGGCCGCAGACGATATCAATACACTACCAATTGTGTTGCTTGCACCAATCTCCAAACCGCTTGAGCTGGGCAGGATTTCATCCATTGGCAGAGTACGCTGCATAAACAAACCGATTCTGCCGAGCGAGTTTTCATCAAGCCTGGTGCAACTAATCGACGCTGGCAAGTCGACCGTGGATGTCAAGGCCAGCAGTATTGACACTGGTGATGACAACGCTGCACTGCGAATTTTGGTCGCCGAGGACAATCCGGTGAATCGACAGGTACTAACCGGCATGCTTGAGTCGCTAGGCTATATCGCAGATTGCGTCGAAGACGGTCCTGCGGTCCTCGATGCACTTGCACAGAAATCCTATGAGTTGCTGCTAATGGACTGTCAGATGCCGGGTATGGACGGCGAACAGGTAAGCGAAGAAATTCGCAATAATGAACGTCGGCTTTCGGTTCAACCAATAATTGTCGCCATTACTGCGGACGCATCTCTCGAACACCGCTCGGCATGTCTGGCTGCAGGCATGGATGACTTTATTGCCAAGCCGATACGCCTGGAAAAACTCAGACGTGAAATGCGCAAGTGGAAATCATTGCTCGCCGTGCGCGCAGACGATGCCAACGACTCCAGTAATGAGTCGCAATCCATGGCAGAACAAGAGCTTCTTGCTAGATTACACGCACGTGTTGGCGCACAAGATGAACTGTTCCTGAGTAACTACATCGACCTTTTTCTAAATGATACTGTAGAGCGCCTGGTGAAACTGTCGGACGCTTTTGCGGAGCAGGATACGGCGGCGTTAACGCGGGAGTGTCATTCCCTGAAAGGCGCATGTCTGGAGTTTGGTGTTGATCGCATGGGTAAATACTGTGATGACCTCAGTGACTCGGCCAACAACGGAAACCGCGACGAGGTTCAGGATCTGTTGCACACATTGAATCGCGAATTCAAGCGCATAAAACCGGTCTTTGAGGCCGAAAAAGATTCGCGGTCTACTCGTTCTTCACCAAGTCGATAATTCCCAACTGAGCAGCGATGGATACCGCCTCTGTACGGTTGCCGGCATCGAGCTTGCTGAGAATGGCATGCACGTGAAACTTGACGGTTGACTCGGAAATAAACAGTTTCGACCCGATGTCTCGATTAGTCTTTCCGGTCGCCAGTAGTTCGAGCACCTGTGTTTCGCGTTTGCTAAAACGCACCGCAGGTTGGCTGGCTTTGCTTGAGCGCCTGTTCATGTGATGCATCAATTTGCTGGCGACAGATGATTCGAGCACAGTTCCACCGTCGTGGACGCTGCGAATCGCGCTGATAATTTCTTCTTTCGGACAGCCTTTTAACAGATAGCCATCGACCCCAAGCTCTGCCGCCTGGATTATGCGTTCTTCCTCATCATGTGAGGTGTAAATAATGATGTGCATATCCGGCGCCTCTTCACGCAGGCAACGTAATGCATCGACGCCGTTCGTTTCGCCCAGTTCAAGATCAAGCAGCACGATATCCGGCTGCGAATCCGAGAGTCCGGCACAGGCTCCCTGAATATCCTCAAACTCACCGACAACTTCGATATCGGCTTCGGCATCCAGCATATGCCTGATGCCATAACGCACAACGGGATGGTCATCGACGATCATTGTGCGAATAGTTGCTGTGTTGTCCAATGTCTACCAACCCGGGCGGAGGATTAGAAAGTTCTTATTTTTTTAGTGATACAGGCCTGGCAATTGTGATTGCCAGAAAACAGAAATCCCAGTCGGGCACGCAGTTTGCACGCATCAAAGCAGGGTCCTTGCCGTTTGTAAAATATACTACGTTTACGGTGGTCAAGCCATCGGAGTACGAAACTCGATTCTGTTTTATGTAACCGCCCGGCGCACAGTCACATTCGCCGTTGCCACTATATGCGACTCACCTGATCATTGGTACAGGTCACCGCTGTACCTCCATGCAGCCAAATTCCGTTCTGCAAGCCAGTAGTTATACGGCGCTCCGTTCGTAAACTAAAGCCATCAAGAAACCGCGCGTTGGTGCCACTTTTGCGTGTGATTGAATTTTGACTTCCTGCACATCCGGCATCAACGAAAAAGAAAGCACCAGGAGACTG
>JBLHLN010000216.1:0-4535 GCA_047620565.1 Woeseiaceae bacterium | reverse complement strand
GCGGCAATCACGAAGTCATGATGCGCGGCACCTTTGCAAATATTCGCTTGCGGAATCAACTCGCACCTGGCACCACGGGCGGCTGGACAAGACATCAGCCTGACGATGTGGAAATGTCGATTTATGCCGCATCGCTGCAGTACCAGAATGCCGGCACGCCATTGGTGGTCATTGTCGGCGCCGATTACGGCGCTGGCTCCTCACGCGACTGGGCGGCCAAAGGAACTATGTTGCTGGGCGTAAAAGCGGTCATTGCCAAGAGCTACGAAAGGATCCATCGATCGAACCTGATCGGCATGGGCGTCCTGCCGTTGCAATTCCTCGATGGAGACGACGCGACCTCGCTGGGACTGAGCGGCAAGGAAGTTTTCGACATTACGGGCCACGCTGATGCGAGTGCGAAGAACGTGACCGTCACGGCGACTACCGATAATGGCGATGCCATTGAGTTTCAGGCGCGGATACGCATCGACACACCGAAAGAACGCGATTATTTTGAGCACGGCGGCATCCTTCACTATGTCCTGAGGCAGCTGGCAACGGCTGCCTGAGCGTCGACCGCTACGGGATTTTCCAGCGGCTGACCAGGTCGGAACTGGTAGACTGTGCGGCCGTCTGATTCTTTCATGAGCACCCGACCCAACTAATGATCTTCAAGTCCAGGAAAAAGCCCGCTGACTCCGCTGCCGACGTTCAATCCTCATCCAGCGGTAAGCCGTGGTGGGTTCGTATAGGCAGCGTCATTCTTGGCATTTTGCTCGTCGTATTGCTTGGAACCAGTTGGTACTGGTCGCGGACTCCGGATATTTTCTGGGTCAACGAAAAAATCAACGACGAAAGAACGGTTATTGGTTTTGCAACCACTGATACGCTGATCAGGGTCGCGGAAACGCTACTCGACAAGCCTGGAGGCTATCTCAGCAACGATATGTTCCCGCCTGGCGTGTTCCTCGACAACATTCCAAACTGGGAATTTGGCGTGCTGCAGCAGGTTCGCGATCTTGCTCGCGTGTTACGTAACGACTATAGCCGAAGCCAGTCGCAATCACGTGAGGATGTTGATCTGACTGTGGCGGAACCCAAGTTTTTCTTTGAACACGACTCCTGGATCCTGCCAGCCACAGAATCCGAATACCGGGATGCCATTGACGGATTTCGCGGCTACCGCGACCGTCTGTCCGGCCTTGGAGAAGCTGATGCGCAGTTTTTTGCCCGCGCTGATAATTTGCGGGAATGGCTGGCACAGGTTGAAAAGCGTCTTGGCAGTCTGACGCGAAGACTGGGTGACAGCGTAGCCACCAGTGTCATTAATACCGACCTCGCCGGTGACAGGGCTGCTGAGGCGAATACCAGCCTGCGGGACAGCGTATCCGTCAAGACCTCATGGTTCGAAATTGACGACATTTTCTTCGAAGCCCGTGGCGCATCCTGGGCCCTGGTACATTTTTTCCGCGCCGCGCAGTTTGACTTCGCAGAGGTTCTTGCGGATAAGAACGCCGATGCCAGCGTACGGCAGATCATCAGGGAGCTTGAAGCCAGCCTGCAATCATTGAGCTCGCCGATGGTTATGAATGGCGGCGGGTACGGATTGTTTGCGAATCATTCACTGGTAATGGCCAACTACCTGGCGCGGGCCAACGCGGCCGTAATTAACCTGCGCGAATTGCTCGATCAAGGTTAATGAATTGCATTAATATTAGTAATTAACCCGTTGTTTTAATTATACTAATATATACCAAGCCAGGTGGGCACCTGGCGCCAGGACTCGCCCAGTCTACGATCGAGCAATTTATACTCCGGCTCAAATTGCGCGACGTATTTCCAGAACCTCCTGGAGTGATTCATATGCCGGCCATGACACAATTCGTGGATCATCAGGTAACGCGTCAGTTCTGGCTCCAGGAATAACAGACACAGATTCAGGCTGATCGTACCGCTTGAGCTGCGACTGCCCCAACAGGTTCGCTGGCAGCGAATCTGTAGCTTCTGAAACGGCGTTTCAGTCAGTTTCGACAACGCGCCAATTTGTGGTGAAAACTCGCGCCGGGCGATCGACGTCAGCCAGCGCCGCAAAGCACCGACACAAAGTTGTTCGTTCCCGGTGCATCCGGACAGGGTCAATTCGGCAGCGGATTGACGGAATCGCACGCTCCTGCTGCCATCCTCATGCCGGTAACGGACGCGGATGACCTGATTAATCGAATGCAGATGGATCAGATCGGGAAGCGCAAAGGGCTCGGGTGGGTGATTGTCCGCGAAGCTTCTGCGGGCATTGTCGATCCACTGACGATTTTCTTCGACGAATGCACGCACGTCGTTTGCCCGGGTGCGCCGCGGCACAACCACTTCTACTTTGCCGCGCGGAAACACTTTAATGGATAGCCGTTTCGCCCTGGTGCTTTCACGCACAGAAAAGCCCGACACCGGGTCGGGCTCTACGGATTCCGCCGGGAATAGCGGCAATTGATTACTCGCGCTTGGCACGCGAGTAGTTTAACCCGATTCCTGCAGCTACACAGCCACTGGAAACACCGCCTGGTCAGGATTTACGGGCGTTCGCCGCTAAACCTGACAGCGTCATCGATGCTCATCTCACCGCTAACGCCACCCACCTCGGCAGATTCACTGATAAAGAGTTCGACCTCTCGCTCCAGGACAATCTGACCGACCACAGTCGAACCCGGACCAATAATGATCTTAGGTTTGCGGCTATTCCGATTCCAGTTCCAACCACCAGGCTTTTCCACAACCAGGTCGCCGCGCAGTGTGGCCTGATCGCTCAACGACACGTCTCCATTAACCGTGGACAGATTGCCACCTACTTCTGCGCCGGCAATCTCGATTTCGCCATTGACGTTGCTCACGCTGTCAGCAACGGTTGCCCCGTTCGCTACAGAAATCTTGCCGTTCACGACATCAATCTTGCCCTCCACCGTGACCTTTTCTGCAATACGAATCGAGCCATTGACGCTGTCTACATCATCGACCGAGGAACCGGACTCGATACGAATGCTGCCATTTACCGTGTCGGCATCGCCAGTGACTTTCGTATTTTTGCCGATCCGAATAGTGCCGTTCACCGTATCCAGTGAACCATTGACTATGGCGTTGTCGCCTACCGATATGCTTCCGTTGACCGAAGACTGGCCGTCGTTTTCGCTGTTGTCGCCAAGATTGATGCTATTGTTGAGAGAGCCAGCGACTGCCGGCGCCATAATCAGAAGCGCCAATAGACCAGCTACGTGCGACAGGTATTTGCCTTTTTGCAACATTTTCCGTTCCTCAAGAATTGAATTTTGCCTTGCTTATGGTGTTTCGATACCGCTGAGTATCAAATGGTTGCAAATCCGCCCCTGAGATAGTCTTATGCCCCGTTCCTGCCATCATTGTGTCCAAGACCCATGCCGATCGCCCTTGAGGCCCGCAAGCTCGTAAAGCAGTATCCCGGCGTCCTGGCCGTTGCTGAGGTGTCTTTTGCCGTTCCGGAAGGCATTTGTTTCGGCCTGCTGGGACCCAATGGCGCAGGCAAAACAACGACCGTAGAGATAATGGAGGGAGTGACACCGGCGACCTCAGGCGAGGTGTATTACTACGGCAAACCAGCAGGCAGCAAATTTCGCGAAGAGGCCGGCATTCAATTCCAGAATACAGCGCTGCAAGACTTCATAACGGTCAGGGAGACGCTGGAGATGTTTCACAGCCTGTACGACAGGCAGGCTGACCTCTCGCACATTATTGCGGAATGCTCCCTTGAAGAGCTGCTGGATCGGGACAATCGCAAGCTGTCAGGCGGACAGCGGCAGCGCTTACTGTTGGCCGTAGCATTGGTCAACAGCCCGCGGCTGGTTTTCCTGGATGAGCCGACGACAGGCCTTGATCCGCAGGCAAGGAGAAATTTCTGGGATCTCGTGAAAAGAATTCGCGCGAGCGGAACCACCATTATCCTGACGACGCACTACATGGAAGAAGCCGAGATTCTTTGCGATGAGATCGCAATTATGGACAGTGGAAAGATAATCACCCAGGGAAATCCGCAGGATTTGCTTAACAAGCACTACAAGAACGTCATTATCGAATTGCCGCTGAATGATTTTGACGGCGATCTTGGCAACATGCAGCACCGCATTCTGAAAACTCAGGGGATTATCGAGATCGAAACAAATGATGTAAACGCGAGTCTGCGCGAATTGACCAGCAACATTTCCGGCCTGAATCGCATGAAAATTCGCCAGCCAAATCTCGAAGACCTGTTCCTCGACCTGACTGGCCATTCGCTGCGTGCCTGAACGCTAGTCAACACTATGCTCAAACGCATCTACGCAATTTTTCGTGCACGCAACCTTGAATTCATCAGGGACCGCGGCTCCCTGAGCTGGAATATCATTTTGCCTGTCGCCCTTATGTTTGGCTTGTCATTCATATTTGGCGGTGAGCGCACGGAATTTACCGTCGGTGTGTTGCAATCCATTGGCGAAGCCGAGTCCACCCATCCGTTTCTGCAGACCCGCTATATGGAGTTTGTAAACGTTGAAGAC
>JBLHLN010000215.1:0-4551 GCA_047620565.1 Woeseiaceae bacterium | reverse complement strand
CAGCAGCCGAACAAGCAGCCAAGGCACTTGCCATTGACCGGGACCTGGTGCTGGCGCAGGCGGTATACCAGTCCGCCACGATCGGCTCGCACCTGGCCGGGATAGAGGCGTTTGAGCAGGCCTTGCACAAGCAACCTGACAACCCGCTCTTGTTACAAGCTCTGATCTGGAATTTGACTCAGGCTGGGTATTTCCGCGAGGCCCTGAACCTGGACCAACGATGGGTTGATGTCGATCCGTTGTCACTTTGGGCAAATCAAGGTTTGGTGGGCTCGTTGAGGAATGTCGGGCGCACCAGCGAAGCTGACGCGGCAGCTGAAGTCGTGAATCAATTGTCAGGTTCCGAGGGATTTTGGCGCAAGGGCCAGCAAAGTTTACAGGCCGGGCAGGATGAACAAGCCATCGCTTACTTCGAGGCTTCTTTTCAGCGACGGGATAAACCCGATACCCGCCCAGTCAGGGATCTGATAACCAATGCCCGGGATCCGGAGACTGGCCAGGCCTACCTGGACGGCCTCATTCCGGAATTTACCAGGTACACCTGGTACTTGAAATTTGGATTCATTGATCGATATTTCGAGTTCTTGCTTGGGAGTGATCCTAATGATGCATTGTGGTCGGATGCGGACTTATTCCTGTACGAAGGCATGCTATTGCATGACACGGGCTTTACCGCCCATCCGAAGTTTCTTGAGGTCGCCGAAACCATGGGCATCATCAAGATTTGGGAAAAGCGCGGGCCACCGGATTTCTGCGACAAGGTGGGTGATCAATGGGTCTGCGAATAACCAGTGGAAAGTAGACTTGGCGAAGGAATAGCCCCATTTACGTGCTGAAATTGGGAGCTATCTTCGCAGCAAATCTTACGCAACCAAGAAGTCTCGTCATGTCCGCTTTGGGTCATTAGCAGCCACTCAATAGTCTCGAAATTCTAACACTTGAGTGTCCGGTATTGGGGTAAAGCGGACACTCGCCACTCAAGTTTAGGGGCTGATTTCTGCCAGAAGCGGTCATTACGAGCTTATCTCAATCGTCCATAATTCCGAGGCAAGATCGCATTACATATGCGTAAGGACATTAGCATCATTGCACATTGCTGCGGCGTTCCGAAACCTCGCAGACTGCGGCGTTTTCATTGCAGAGTCGTTCAACAGAATGGCCGGTCCGTTCCGCTGAATGAGCTGTACCCGACGTCGAGCAACCTGACAGCATTACCGAGATCAGGCGAGCTATACTTGGACCATTTTCTGCGTGCTGAAGCTACAGCAAACGCCAATATTGTGAAATAATCCAACTGGTCAAGACCGACAACAATCAAATTATTGGGGTAATTAATGAAAAGCGTATTGATCGCACTTACGACAAGTGTGGTGCTCGTCGCAATGCCGGCCTGGTCGCAGCAGGTGCCGGAATTCCTTTTGCGGGATCCGGCATCCATGGGCGAAGGATGGCAAGGGTTCACCGATGTCGGCTTCCTAATCAGCGCAACATTGACGCTCTTGCTCGCTGTCATTCTTGGCGCCATCATCGCCTACCATCCCAAGCACGGACAAACGGCGGACACGCTGGGAGAGATCGAAGCACCGAAGGTCTACATCATATACGCCGTGATCGGGGCCATTATCGGCATCATGGTGGTCAAGTACGGCCTGGTGGTGGGCTTTGTACTTTTCGGGATCGGCGGGTTGATCCGTTTCCGCACGAGCCTCCAGTCTGCTAGCCTGACCGGCCGTGTAATTTTCACCACGCTCATAGGTTTATCGTGCGGCCTGGACCTTCCGCACGTTGCCGTATTGGCGACAGTATTTGGCTACGTGCTTATCTACATCCTCGATGCGAGTGTCGCGTATCGTATAGACATCAGAGCGCTCCCGTCGAAGCGTGTCGCCGAGGCGGCGGCGGCGTATCGAGCGCTGCTCGAGCAAGAGGACTGCCGCATCGTGAGAGAGAAGAAAAATCCGGGGAAGAAAAGAGTCATGTTCATCTTCCGAACCTCAAAGCACGTTACACACCACTATCTGCAGGATCTGCTCGAAACACAGATCGATGGATCATTGAAGGGTTCTGTCAACTGGGAGATCGACTAGATCGGAAATTTCGGCCGCAGCGATTCGTCATGTCCGATTTGGGTCAAAAGCAGCCGCTCAGTGATGCCAGAAATACTACCACCTGAGTGGCTGGTATTGGGGTAAAGCGGACACTCGCCACTCCGAATATCCGGGGATGCCAGTGGCTGCTTTCGGCCAAAAGCAGACGTTTGACAGCGGTTTAGACGAAAGACCGCTCTTAAGCGGAAAGCCAACGAATTAATCGGGAAGCCTAATATCCGTTTTCAACATCAACGACATTCAACAGGCGGTCACCCTCAACATATCGGCGCAAATTTTCAAACGCAAGAAGTCCCGCGCGTCTCCTCGTCATATCGGACGAGTTTGAAACATGTGGTGTCAGGATGACATTGGGCAATGTCCAGAGTTTATGTCCGTCTGGAAGCGGCTCCGGATCGCTTACGTCCAGCCCCGCGCCCGCCAGACGCCCAGACTCCAGGGCAGCAACGAGATCGTCTGTATTTACAGTCTCGCCGCGACCGATGTTGACAAACAATGCGCCCTCGGGGAGAGCATCAAAAAATTCGGCATTGAAAATACCACGAGTCTCGTCAGTCAGTGGCAATGCATTAACGACAACATTAGCCTGCTGAGCGAGCTCAAGTAGCTCATGAGAGAGGCCTACATAGTCAATGAACTCCGGACCGTCTCTGCTGCTGCGCCGTGTCGCAATCACTCGCATGCCAAGACCGTTTCCTCGCCGGGCTATTTCCGTACCAATTCCACCCAGCCCCACCAAGAACATCGTCTTACCTTCGAGTTCAATATGGCCGCGTTCAAAGGGATTGAAGAATGCATCCCACTCTCCCGATGCTCGCTCGGCGACGTAGTCGGGTATTTTGTTCGCAAGCGCCAGCATTAGTGCTATGGCATGCTGGGAAATTGGCGAGGCGAATACGCGCTTCGTATTGGTGAGCAAAATATCCCTCTCGACGAACGCTGGGTTAGTTATACATTCATCTACACCCGCAGCGAGTTTGTGTACCCA
Source organism: Woeseiaceae bacterium (assembly GCA_047620565.1). Taxonomy (GTDB): domain Bacteria; phylum Pseudomonadota; class Gammaproteobacteria; order Steroidobacterales; family Woeseiaceae; genus SZUA-117. Next base: position 1,455 of record JBLHLN010000215.1, on the reverse strand, counting down.
CCGGAGATTGGTTCCCTTGTTGATTGGTTCGTCGTTGCACCAGGGAACGATATATACGTCCGCATCGGCAATGTGCTCAGATGCCTCTTCCGGACTATTGACGCCGATAACTTCCGCACCAGGTGCGATTTGTCGTATCGGTTCGGCCGCGCCTGCAGGCTGTACTACGATCTTGATGGGTCGCCGCCAGTCAGGACGCTCACGTACCGGGGCTTCTCCCTCCTCAAGGTTATACCTTGCGATCATCGCATTCGCCTCACTACAGAATTGGCACTCGGCTTCCCCGGACTCCTGTGCCTCGGAATAGCGGGCAAGACACATGAAAAGTATCGAAGCAGCTACGAAGCCAATTACGCGATATGTTTTTGCATTCATTGTACATCCTTGTTGTTCTTCTTAATGGGAACAAAACCGTCTGGCTCGAGTGAAATCGGGCTAACCGCAGTAACGTCCGCTTTCGGTCAAAAGCAGCCGCTCAAATCAGATTGAATATTATCACCTGAGTGGCTGGTATTGGGGTATACCGGACACTCGCCACTCAACGAAAGACGCTGATTTTGGGCAAAGCGGATGCTAATCCAGGCGGATGCTGCTGAGTGTCTGCTTTTCCCAAGACCGGACACTCAGATCATGGGAATCTGTGGAAACTGAGTGGCTGCTTTCGGCCAGAAGCGGACGTCAGGGGTTTTCACAACCCACTTCAGAAAAGTACTCTGTCTCAGCCTTCGGTGCCGTAGAAATGATGCCCTCGACAAATGCCTGAAACTCATCGCTGTACCAGTCTTTTCGCACAGCCCAGTACTGCTGAACGCCTGGGAGGCGAATGACTTCGTCAAGCTGTCGCTGGAACCCGCGCCAGATCCTCTGATCGACCATACCTTCGAGTGAGTAGTAGTGTAGCTGCTCGCCCGCGCGCAGAATGTGGAACCACAAGATAAAAAACCTGTACCGCTCAATACCGTTCAGGTTTTCGAGACCATTGATGCCGCGAACATATATGCACGCTGTCTCGGTGTCCTGACCGATTGTGTCGATCGCATTTTCATAGTCCACAACCAAGGTCTGAGTCGCGGTAACTTTCTGCATTAATGTATTTTGGCGCAGCTCCAAGCCGACGAAAATAAGACCAACGATGACAGCCAGCCCACCGACAATTTCGGCAATCAATGCGTATCTTTTGAGTTTCATTTTCCGGTCGATATCGTTTTCATGTTCTATCGCGATAGTCGCTAAATGCACGTCCGCTTTGGGTCAAAAGCAGCCTCTCAGTAAGTTTTAAATACTAGCACCTGAGTGGCTGCTTCTGGGGAATAGCAGCCACTCGCCACTCGCCGTCACCGGCTGCTTTCGGCCAGAAGCGGTCATTATTCTCGTGCTTTCAGAATACGTTCAACCTCATCGTTAAACTCCTGCCTGCCGCCGAGGAGGTCCCCGCCCGTCGCAGCCTTCCATTGC
>JBLHLN010000214.1:0-4577 GCA_047620565.1 Woeseiaceae bacterium | reverse complement strand
CCGGAACGAACCGCGATACCCGCGTCACGCAGAGCCGCAAACCCGGCGCCTGCAACCTTTGGATTGGGATCATCTCCGGCAGCGACTACTTCCACAATGCCGGCATCGACCAGCGCATTTACGCAGGGTGGCGTCTTGCCGTGATGCGAACATGGTTCGAGAGACACGTAGGCAATTGCTCCACGCGCATCGTCGCCAGCATCCGCCAGCGCATTAATCTCCGCATGGCCTTCGCCGGCTTTGATATGCCAGCCCCTGCCAACGACTTTACCGTCTTTGACGAGAACGCAACCCACTCGTGGATTGGGATGACAGCTATAGATGCCCCGCTGCGCCAGGCGAATCGCCTGCGCCATAAATTCGCAATCTGCGGGGCTAAATGCGGGCATGGCTTGGCTACTTTTTGTTTCCGAGAAGCTCCGGCAACAATGACATCTGTTCACGGTCCGCGCTCGCATCGGAGATTTCCTGCAATCTCTTTATTTCGTCCTGGAACTCGGTGACGTCCTGAAAGCTTCGATACACGGAGGCAAAGCGGACATAGGCAACCTCATCCAATTCGCGTAATTCTTCCATCACCAGCTCGCCAATGAGTCGCGACGGTACCTCTCTCTCACCCATTGTACGCAAGCGATGAACCAGCCGACCCACCGCTTGCTCGAATGCGTCGGCCGAAACCGGCCGCTTTTCCAGCGCTCGTACCATGCTGTTGCGAAGTTTTGATTCATCGAATGGCTGGCGACTGTTGTCGCTCTTGACCAGGCGAGGCATCACGAGCTCGGCGCTTTCGAAAGTCGTAAATCGCTCGTTGCAATCCAGGCATTGACGCCTGCGACGGATCTGCCGACCCTCGCCCGCCAGCCGGGAGTCAATGACCTTGGTTTCTTCGTTAGCGCAAAATGGACAATACATGACGCAAATTCAAAGGACGTTAGTCCTCAGGATAGCACTCAATCAGCGGTACACCGGAAAGCGTTTGCATAATTCAAGCGCCTGGCTGCGTACACGTTGAATCATAACGTCATCGTTAATATCCGCGAGAATATCGCAGATCCAGTTGGTCAACTCGATGGTTTCTTCCACGCCAAAACCACGCGTGGTTATGGCCGGTGTGCCAAGACGCAAACCGCTGGTAACAAACGGTGAACGTGGATCGTTGGGGACCGTGTTCTTATTGACCGTGATATTGGCCCTGCCCAGTGCCGCGTCCGCATCCTTCCCGGTGATGTCTTTGTCCAGCAAACTCAGGAGCACGAGATGATTTTCTGTGCCTCCGGAAACGATCTGATAATCCCGCTCAGCGAAAGCTGCAGCCATAGCCTGAGCGTTCTCGATAACTTCACGCTGGTAACCCTTAAAGTCTGCGCCCATCGCTTCAAGAAAGGCGACTGCTTTGGCAGCAATAACATGCATCAACGGGCCACCCTGGGTGCCCGGGAAGACCATTGAATTGAATTTCTTCTCCAGTTCCGCATTAGCCCTGGCGAGAATGAGTCCACCACGCGGACCACGCAACGTTTTGTGCGTCGTTGAGGTCACAACATCTGCGAAAGGCAGCGGATTCGGGTACAGACCTGCTGCTACAAGTCCTGCCACGTGCGCCATGTCGACCATCAGATACGCGTCAACGCTGTCGGCGATTTTGCGAAAGCGCTCGAAATCGAGAATCCTGGAATAGGCGGAAAAACCGGCAATAATCATGCGCGGTTTGTGTTCGTTCGCGAGTCCCTGCACTTCGTCGTAGTCGATCAGGCCGGTCTTCGCATCAACACCGTACTGCATTGCGTCGAATAATTTGCCGGAGAAATTGACCTTCGATCCGTGCGTCAGATGGCCGCCGTCGGACAGGCTCATGCCAAGAATAGCGTCACCGGGATTTAGCAGGGCAAAAAACACCGCGGCGTTTGCCTGCGATCCGGAATGCGGCTGAACGTTGGCATAGTCTGCGGAGAAAAGTTTTTTGGCGCGTTCGATGGCGAGCTCTTCGACGACATCGACGTATTCGCAACCACCATAGTAGCGCTTGCCGGGATAACCTTCGGCGTACTTGTTGGTCAGAACTGAACCCTGTGCTTCCAGTACCCGCGGACTGGCGTAGTTTTCAGAAGCGATTAATTCAATGTGCTCTTCCTGGCGGCGGGATTCGTCGACGATGGCGCGAAATAATTCGGCATCGAAACTCTCGATTGATGTTGTTTCAACATACATTCTGCTAGGTCCCTGTTATGTGTGAGTCCAGCCCCGCTGCGCCCCCGGTTTTGCTGAATTGGCGGGGATTTGCGTCTGTTTTTGGCGGCTTCGGTTGGGCTAAAAAGGCCGCAATTGTACATGAGGTGCGAGCCGCTGCCATAGAATGAATTGGTCCAATGCCAGGAATCGGCACAGGTCAGGGGACTGCGGCAAACGACTCGACCACGCGGGTCCACGCACGAGCAAGATTCCTGCGGTTATAACCGCCGCCGCCCGTGCCAACAATGCGGCCCTGGCAATGTTTATCGGCCAGCGCACACAAACTCGCGGCAGCACGGCCATGGGCATCTTCCGTATAACAAAGGTGGGTAATCGGATCGCCTTGAAGGCTGTCGGCGCCGGCCTGCATGATGATGAATTCCGGTTCTGCGTCGTCCACATACTGTTCGATATCACGCCACGCATCTGTGAATTCGGCGTCGCCGGCGCCCGGCGCCATGGGAATATTGAGCTTGGTTCCGGCTGCCCGACCCTTGCCGGTTTCGCTCGCCGCACCCGTGCCCGGATAGAGATAGCGGCCGTCTTCGTGCATGTCCGCGAACAGGGCATCGGGATCGTCTTCAAAGCCGTAGAACACGCCATCACCGTGGTGCGCGTCGATGTCCACATACATAATTCGACTGAGCGAATATTTCTGTCGCAGATACTCGATGGCAACGCCACAATCGTTGAAAACGCAAAACCCTGCTGCGTGCCCGCGACCCGCATGATGCAGACCGGCAATGGGTACAAAAGCACGCGGTGTGTCACCCTGCATAACTGCGTCAACCGCCGCCAGGGTCGTACCCACAACGTCTGATGCGACATTGAATATGCCGGCAATTGCTGGCGTATCGCCGCCGTCGAGAAAGCCGCTGCCCTCGTGGGACTTTTTGGAGATGAAGTCTATGTAGTCAGGCGTATGAAACAGGGCGAGCTCGTCCACACTCGCACGTCGCGGCAACGCATATTCGATTGCCGAATCCAGACCTGCGAGCGCCAGCTCGTCGTGAAATGCCGCATGCCGGTCCTGACCGAACGGATGATCATCGCCGAACCCGTAACTGGCCAGTTCCTCGCCCCGGTATACGTAAATCGGCGGCCTTTTTGTTTCGCTGCCAGACACAATATTTCCTGATTTACGATTAATCGCCAGCTCAAAGCAGCATACCTGATATTTGGCACTATAATGCTCGCTGCATTTTTCACTCAGGTATCGAATTCAGTATGGCGCAATACATTTTTACGATGAATCGGGTGGCCAAAATCGTGCCGCCCAAACGCTTCATCATCCGGGACATCTCTCTGAGCTTTTACCCCGGCGCCAAAATTGGCGTGCTTGGGCTCAATGGTTCCGGCAAGTCGACTCTGCTACGCATCATGGCGGGCCTGGACAAGGATTTTGACGGAGAAGCGCGGCCGCAACCGGGTATCAATATCGGCTACCTGCCACAAGAGCCTGAACTTAACCCGGCCAAAGACGTACGCGGCAACGTCGAGGAAGGTGTCGCGGCGACGAAGGCGCTGCTCGATCGATTCAATGACATCAGCATGCAGTTTGCTGAACCCATGGACGACGAGAAAATGAATTCTCTGCTGGAAGAACAAGGCAAACTTCAGGATGCCATCGATTCTGCAGGCGCCTGGGAGCTCGATCGCAAACTGGATGTAGCTGCAGACGCTTTGCGTTTGCCGCCGTGGGATGCCGACGTCACGAAATTATCCGGCGGTGAGAAGCGCCGCGTCGCACTGTGTCGTTTGCTGCTGTCCGAACCCGACATGTTGTTGCTTGACGAACCGACCAACCACCTTGACGCCGAATCAGTCGCCTGGCTGGAGCGCTTCCTTGAGGAATACCCAGGTACGGTTATTGCCGTCACCCATGATCGCTATTTCCTCGATAACGTCGCCGGTTGGATTCTTGAGCTCGATCGTGGCCATGGCATTCCCTGGGAAGGAAATTATTCTTCCTGGCTAGAGCAAAAAGAGCAACGACTGAAGCAGGAAGATGCCTCGGAGAAGGCCCGCCGCAAAGCGATGCAGTCAGAACTCGAATGGGTTCGCTCGAACCCCAAAGGCAGACAGGCAAAGTCGAAGGCACGGCTTAAACAATTCGAGGAAATTTCTTCCTCCGCCTACCAGTCCCGGAACGAGACTAACGAAATTTATATTCCACCGGGCCCCAGGCTTGGCGACGTCGTCGTCGAGGTTAAAGACCTGCGCAAGGGCTTCGGTGACAAGTTGCTGATGGACGGCCTGAGTTTTGCGCTACCGCCAGGAGGCATTGTCGGCATTATCGGGCCGAACGGCGCGGGCAAGACAACACTATTTCGCATGATTACCGGATC
>JBLHLN010000213.1:0-4583 GCA_047620565.1 Woeseiaceae bacterium | reverse complement strand
AACAGACCCGGATGCATGGCGAATGGATGGCCAACTTGCCGAGCATACGTCGGAGGCGCGTGCCAGACGGCAGCAGTTCAACGAGCAGGTATTAAGCAAGCTCGCTGGAATTAGCATGGATGATCTCGACGCTGACGATCAACTCTCCTATCGGATATTCAAGTACGAGCGAGAAACCGAACGCGAGAGCTACGAGCAACCCGAACATTTCTTCCCGTTCACTAGCATATTCGGCTATCACACCTACTTCGCAGAGTCTCCCGCGACTACAGCGTTTCTTTCGGCCAGCGACTACGATGACTATCTGGTCAGTCTGGCTGATTTCACCCGTTACAACCGTGACTACATAGATACGCTGCGCGAAGCCGTTGCTTCAGGCTACACGCACTACTGTGGAAGCGTCGCGGACTACGCAAAGACAATCGAAATGCACATTGTCGCCGATGCAGAACAGAGCGGAATATATGTGCCGTTTACCCGTTTTCCAGGGAACGTCAACGAAGACCAGCGCGCAAGCTATATCGACAAGGGCGTGGTGCTGATCAATGACGTTATCGTACCGGGGTATCAGGAGTTGCTGGATTTCTTCGTCAACGAATACCTGCCGGCCTGCCGCACTGAAGTTGCTGTCACATCGATACCCGGTGGCGAAGACTACTACCAGTATTTAATTCGGTATTTTACGACGACTGACCTCAGCCCCGCAGAAATTCATGAGTTGGGCGTTTCCGAGCTGAAGCGCATTCGTGCCGAGATGGATGCCATCATCGAAGCCTTGGAATTCGATGGCGATTTCAGTGCATTCGTCGATTTCTTGCGCACTGATCCGCAGTTCTATGCCAAGACCGATCAGGAACTACTTGGCCGAGCAGCCCTGATCAGTAAGACGGCCGAAGGAGAGCTACCGCGATTCTTCACACTATTGCCGCGAGCAACCTACAAGATCGTTGGCGACGAAAATCGCGGTGCTTTTTATATATCGCCGACCGGTGATGGTACGGATTCCGGCACCTATTTCGTCAAGATTGGAGATCTGCAGAACGAGCCCTTATACGTATTGGAATCTCTTTCGCTACATGAGGGTGTACCGGGCCATCATCTACAATCCGCGTTGGCACAGGAGCTAAATCTGCCGGAGTTTCGGCGCAATCTGTATCACGCCGCCTTCGGCGAAGGTTGGGGTCTTTACTCGGAGCGACTTGGCAAAGAGATGGGCTTCTACCAGGATCCGTACAGCGACTTTGGTCGCCTGACCTATGAAGCCTGGCGCGCTATTCGGTTGATTGTCGACACTGGCATGCATTCGTTCGGCTGGTCTCGACAGCAAGCCATAGATTTCATGCTGGAAAACACGGCAGCGAGCGCTGCGGAGATCACTAAGGAAATTGATCGTTACATTACGTGGCCCGCGCAAGCTTTGTCGTACAAGATCGGTGAGTTGAAGATCCGTGAGCTTAGAGCAAGAGCGGAGTCCGAACTTGGGTCTTCGTTCGACATCAGACGCTTTCACGATATCGTGGTTGGCAACGGCTCACTGCCAATCGCGGTGTTGGAAGATACTGTGGTGGCGTGGATTAGCGCCGAAAAAGACAAGGAGACCTCCGCTCAATAATGAATCGATCCCTGCATCATGCCGTGGAGCGGTTTTCGATGGTGCTAGGCTCGATGTTTGGCAAACCACTCGCTAATCTCGTTGTTCGGTAGAATTTGGGGTCAGAGATAAGAAAAAGCGCCTGAGCAAAAATTCTCACTCCGACCGAATTTTCGTCACGTTCCTATTTCGACCAATCAGGGAAGGAGCCATGTCTACGCAGACAGATGTCATAATTATTGGTGCTGGTTCTGCCGGATTATCAGCCGCGAAAGCGCTTAGCAAGCAGGGAATTTCCTTCATCGTAGTTGAAGCTTCCCATCGAATTGGTGGTCGTGCCTACAGTGAAGAAATATCCCCTGATGTCTGGTTTGATTTAGGTTGTGCGTACTTGGACGCCGGACCTGATGCCAGGAATCGTATTGATGAAAGCAACCCCTTTGTAGATTTTGCAAAAAAGCAGGGTGCTGTTATCGAGGAATATCGTTACGACGCTCATTATCATAATAACGGTAGGCCGCTAGATGAAAACGAGATGAAGGCGCGAGAGCAGTTTTACAAAGAATGTGAAGATGCTATTCGGAGCTCTGTTGAACGTGGCGATGATTGCGCTATCAGTGAAATCATTGATCTCGAAAATCCCTACGCGACGCCGTACATCGACATGATGGCTGTAACAGCCCCTAAGGACCTCGATGAAGCGTCGGCAGCCGATTTTTTTCATAAGGTTGAAGAGCACACAACTTTTAATGCTCTGCGCGGCTTTGGAAATTTGGTGGCGCAGTGGGGCAGCGACGTAAAGGTTTCGCTAAACACCAAAGTGGAAAGTGTTGAATGGTCGGGAAAAGATGTCCTTGTAAGAACGCCTAGAGGATCAATGCGAGCCCGTTGTCTCATCAGCACTGTGTCCAATGGAATATTAGCTGCAGAACATATCCACTTTAGGCCGAGATTGCCTGATTGGAAAATTGAAGCCGTTCGCGGGCTACCCATGGGCGCCGAAAATAAAATCGGCGTGCATTTTTCTAAAGAGGTTTTTGGACCTCAGTCCGGCGGTTATTACCAGTCTTGGTCGGACGAAGCGCAGGGCGCTTACATCGATGTAAACCTCATGTCTACAAATGTCGTAACGGTGTTTATGGGTGGGCGTTTTAGTATTTGGATGGAGCAGCAAGGCCAGCAAGCAGCTCATGAGTTCGCCGTAGACCGCATTGCAGATATATTTGGTAATGACATTCGGCAGTCGGTCGACCGGTCCATCGTAACCGCTTGGGTCACAGATCCTTGGACGTTGGGGTCCTATGCCTGTGCTTTGCCCGGTCAATATCACCAACGTGAATCATTGCCGCTTGCCATTGATAACAAATTATTTTTCGCCGGCGAGGCAACTGCTCGTGCAAATGGTACTTGCCATGGCGCTTATTGGTCGGGGATTCGTGCCGCACGTGAAGTGACAAAGGTATTGAAATAGCAGAATCCACAAACTTGAAAGACGACTTTGCATAGCGCGGCCAATTTGAACCTGCTCCCTCGCAGGTTCAGTGGCAGGATAAAGGTGCCCGGTCTATTTTTTCTCGGAGATGGTATCCGGAGTTAATTGACCAATCACACCTTTTTTACCGGTATGATTGAGTCCTTTCCGGGGGAGCCAATAATAAGAATGTCCTTCTTCGCTGAACTGAAACGACGGAACGTGGTTAGAGTCGGCGTTGCCTATGCCGTGATCGGCTGGGCGCTCGCCCAGGTCGCTGAATTTGCCGTTGAAAACTTTGGTGCACCCGACTGGACGCTGAAGATTTTCGTTGTCTTCCTGATGCTGGGTTTGCCACTGGCGCTGTTCTTCGCCTGGGCATTCGAGATTACGCCGGAGGGCGTCAAGCGCGAGAAGGATGTGGATCGCAGCCAGTCGGTTACGGCACAGACCGGTCGCAAACTGGATTTCACCATTATAGTCGTGCTTGTTTTCGCAGTTGGTTTTCTGCTGATCGACAAGTTTGTAACAGAAGATCTGCTACCGGCACCAGACCAAATCGTGGCAACACAGAGCCAGTCCATTGCCGTACTGCCGTTCGTCAACATGTCAAACGATGACGATCATTTTGCAGATGGCCTTTCAGAGGAGTTGTTGAACCTGCTGGCAAAGATCCCGAATCTAAAGGTAGCCGGTCGAACATCGTCCTTTGTATTCAAGGGAAGAAACGAAGACTTCCAGGCCATCGGTGATGCGCTAAAAGTGGAGCATGTCCTCGAAGGATCAGTGCGGCGCTCGGGCGATACTTTGCGAGTGACTGCGCAGCTGATCAAAGTGGATGACGGATACCACGTTTGGTCGGAGACCTACGATCGCAAACTGGAAGACGTATTCGCCATCCAGGACGACGTCGCCGGCGCCATCACATCAGAACTCAAACTCAGGCTGGCGCCGACCGCGGACAGAACGACATCAAATACCGAAGCGTATGCGCTATACCTGCAGGCGTTGGCGTTATCTTCAGCAACGCAATATTCCGAGGCCCTGGGCCAGGCCCAGGTGCTGCTGGACGGTGCGATCGCACTGGATGAAAATTTCGCAAAAGCGTACGAGCTCAAAGCGTCGTTCTACTGGATGGCGTCCGCCTGGACCCTGGATGCACCCACGGGGCAATTGCTGGCATACGAAGCTGCGGTACGGGCGTTGGCGCTGGATCCGTCTCTCCCTGGAGCACGCTCGTTTGCGTCGACAGCAAATCCTGACAACTGGTCCTGGATGAATGAAATTCTGGCGTTGGAAGAACTCGTCAAAGCCGAGCCGAACAACATGCTCGCTTTAACCTCATTCCAGTATGACCTGATCGAAGCCGGATATTTTAGCGGTGCGTTGCCGGTAGCAGATCGAATGATCGAGCTTGAACCACTGTCGGCCGTAGGCTATTTCCGACGAGGCGAGGTTTTGTATGCGTTGGGTCGCCGGGAAGAGGCACGTGAATCCTGGGCGAGGGCAGCGGAATTCGGC
>JBLHLN010000212.1:0-4585 GCA_047620565.1 Woeseiaceae bacterium | reverse complement strand
ACAGGGACGTACTTGCGGCGGGCCTCATGGGCCGGACTGGCAACCCGTGTCCGAGTCGAGGGGCATTCAGGCAGGGTAAGGAATAAAAGATTCGCGGCTAAAGCCGCTCCCACGAAACAGGGGGAGTTCCCATAAAACCGGGCCCGCTGCCACTGGAGGGTGATCAGAAATCGGTATTTCTAGATTGGTCGTTCCCGTCCTTCCCAGTACGGTGCGCGCAGTTCGTTTTTGCGAACCTTGCCAACGGCAGTTTTCGGCAGGCTTGTAACAAAGCGAATTGACCGTGGTCTCTTGAACCGCGCAATCCTCTTCGCACAATATTCGATCAGTTCTTCTTCTGTAACCGTTTTGTTCGCAGCAAGCACAATGTGTGCTGCGGGAACCTCGCCCCAGCGCTCGTGGGGAATACCAAAAACCGCACATTCTTCTACAGCCTCATGTTCATAGAGTGCGTTTTCAATTTCAGCCGGATATACATTCTCGGCACCGGATACGAGCATGTCCTTTGATCGATCTACCAGGGTCAGATAGCCATCGTCATCCAGGAAGCCGATATCGCCGGTTTGCAGCCAGCCATCCGGCAAAACAAATGCTGCCGCCGTTTCCTGTGGATCATTGAAATATTCAGTGAACACCTGGTCGCCGCGCGTAACAATGTCGCCAATCTCGCCTGCCGGCAGCAGCGTGCCTTCATCATCCACGATTCCGACTTCAGCGTTGCATGCCGCTTTACCAACGGTAGCGGCTTTTTCCTCACCGGCATCGAACCTGCGTATGGTTATCGGGCAGGCCTCCGACTGACCATAGTTTTCGGTGAACGAAATCGCAGGCAGCGCATGCCTGATACGCTCGAACATCGCCTTGCCCATCGGGGCTCCTGCGTAGCTTATGTTTCGCAATGTCCGCAGCCGTTCCGTCGAAAAATCCGCATGCGAGACCAGGTCATTTAACTGGCTGGGCACGAGAAACGCAGCCGTTATTTTTTCCTGCTCCACAATGTCTACAAATTCGGCAGGGTCCCAGTTGCCTGGAAAGACAACCGTTGCGCCTTGGCTGACCGCCGTGCCCAACCAAACAAACAAACCCGCCGAGTGAAACAGCGGCGTCGAGGCAAGGACGATATCGTTATCATCCAGTCCGAATTCCTGCGCCGCAGCCTCTGCCGAGGCACACCTGGACTTGTGACTAACAAGTACAGCTTTTGGCATTCCTGTCGTGCCACCGGTCATGGTAATAGCCAGATCATCGACTTCACTAGTTGACACGTCCGGCGCGGTTGTCGGCATCGAAGCCGCAAATTCACGCATGCTGACTGCGCCGTTTATTCCAGGTTCCTGGTCCAGCAGTATTAGCTGCGGAGCCTTGTGTATTTCGGATAATGCGTCTGCAACAAGCTGAGAAAACCGAGACTCCAGCAGCAGCACGTCAACCTCGGTCTTATTGAGCACATACGCCAGCTCGCTTGCTACCATTCTTGTCGAACAATGAACGGAAACATAGGGCGTCCTGGCAATGGCATAATAGGCGATTGCGTAAGCAGGACAGTTGCGAGACAACACAGCAATCTTTGTGCCTTTTTCAAGGCCGAGACCGAGCAGTGCATTGGCAAGTTGATTGCTATGACCGTCAAATTCAGAATAGGTAATGCGGCGGTTGTGCCCGATTAGCGCGACACTGTCAGGCATTCGCGACGCCGACTTGTGCAGGAGATCTCCAACCAACATCTTTGCTCTGCTCTCCCTAGTGCGTTAGTCCCAGCGGTAACTCCAGGCAATGGTCAAAACGTCCGAATCATTGCCGAGGCGCGTGATAACCCCGGTGTGGGCAACGAGCTTCATGATGTGTTTCGAATTGAACGCATAAGTCCATGACGCGCCGAGACGCGAATTGCCCTGGCGTATCGCCGATTGCGAACCATCCCTGAAAGTCTCGCCACCAAAAAAGTAGTTGCCGCTTACGGACACTGACTGACGCCTCGAAAAGTCATAATGAATATGCGCCTGCAGGTTATAAAGCGGATCCTGTTCCAGCCTGGAGCCTTCGAGAAAATCATCGTTGTCGGTAAAAAATCGCACGCCTGCGGCGAACTCGAAACTCAGTTCTCGCCATGGAATGGTCACGCCGATCTCAGGCCTTATGTACCAGCGATTCGAGCCGATGTTCACCAGTTTCGTGTTGTCGTAATCACCGGTCGGCATACTGACCTGCACACTGGCTCCGACGACCACCTGCTTTGGCTGCCCGCCGAACTTACTTAGCTCGATGGCCGGCGCGCCAAAAAAATTGTAACTAATGCGAGCGAGGGCATCTGCAAAACCGCAACGTTGCCCGCTGATCCTCTCGCCATCCAGGAGCGCGCTGCCAGAGACACAGGCATAGGGTAGCGCAAAATCCAGCGAACTGGATTTTCCACCGATGTCAAAAGTGCGCAGGTACGCAAGCGCCGGGCCATCGATGCGCAAATTCGCATCCTCCAGTGGTGTCGATGGCGAAACACTAAGGCCACCTTCCGAATAGGAATAGGCGAGCGCCAAAAAGTTCTGCCCAACTGGCAGGTTGGCGTAGCGCCGCGGCTCGAGATCCTGCGCGTCGCTGCTTGTCGATACAGAAATGATCGCCATTGCGGCAATAACCTGAAATAGAATCTCTATTCTGCGGCTCATTCTGTTACCCGCATTCGGCGACTACCAATAGGCGCTGAGATAAAAAAATACGCCCTTGTAACTCGTCAAAGCAGTTCCGACCCAATCAGTACTCGAAACGCCAACATCGAGCTCGAAATAATTATAGTTCAGGCCAACACCAAAATGGTCGAACATCTGATAGTTTACGCCCGCTGAAGCATTGACCAAACGGCCGTCATAGTCGCCTACCGCGACCGAAAGCCAGTCATAACGGGCGGTTAACACCCATTTCTGCGTCAGGGAATAACGATACCAGGCACCGATGTTGGGCAGAACTCCCTTGGCGCTGACCGACTCCCGGTCGTTGACGACAGGACCGCCGGGTCCGCCCAGTAAGAAATCTCCCTCGATAAAAACGCCAATTTCCAGCCAGTGAAGCCCGCCGCCAATCCCAAACGCATGTTTATCGGAAGCGTTAAACTCATAGCCGATCAGGCTTCGAACCAGCGTAAAATCCTGGCCACCGGTGACGTCACCACCGACTGGAAATACGTTGTCACCCCATTCCACGTCCTCTTGCAGCGTAGCGCCAAAACTGTCGTTTGTTCGAAAATATTGCGCCGAAAATTTCCAGTGCCTGCCTATTCTCCAGCCGAAATTCAGGGATACGGTTTCATCATTCTTGCTCAAATCCAATTCGTCGTCGAAGTCGATATCCTGATTTGTGATGCCATCAATTCCTTCAACGCTGATGCGCAATTCACGTTTCGGGAAAAAAATTCCAACGTCGACGAAAAACTTTTCCGTGAGGTAAGGGTGCGCATCGCCGGACACCGCGGCGCGCGATGGCGCGCTGACGACGAATGCCAGGACAAAAAACAGGACAGATCCCTTTACATAACTCATTGTTATCAAGTCCATATCTTGAATTTATTATCTGGACCATCTGTACGGTCAGTGCCGCCAGCGTTCGTGCCTATTCTACAGTAACTGATTTGGCCAGGTTTCTTGGCTGATCAACATCAGTCCCTCGCAATACTGCCACGTGGTAAGCCAGTAATTGCAGCGGAATGGTATAGAGAATCGGCGCCTGGAAATCCTCGATCACTGCCGGCATGTGCATAGTACGAATTCCCACCTGGTCACCAAACTGCACACGTGGATCTGCGAACACGTAAAGTTCACCGCCGCGAGCATCAACTTCGTGCAAATTGCTTTTCAGTTTTTCGAGCAGTTCGTCGTCGGGCGCGACGGCCACAACCGGCATGTCGTCATCAACGAGTGCGAGCGGGCCGTGCTTAAGTTCTCCGGCCGCGTATGCCTCAGCATGTATGTATGAAACTTCTTTTAGCTTGAGCGCGCCCTCCATCGCGACCGGGTTTTGTACACCTCGACCGAGAAACAGCGCATGTTGTTTGTCGACGAAATGTGCGGCCAACGTTTCTATCGCCGAATCCAGCGTCAGTACTCCTTCAATCAGATTCGGCAGCTCACTCAACTGCTCGACCAGGATCTTTTCCTGCGCTGCATCGAGTCCGTTGCGTCGTGCCAGCGAAATAGTCAGCAACGCCAGCGCTGCAAGCTGTGTAGTAAAGGCCTTGGTTGATGCGACACCGATTTCCTGGCCAGCGCGAGTCATCAATACCAATTCGGATTCACGCACCAGCGAGCTCTCCGGCACGTTGCAAATTGCCAAAGTTGAGACATATCCCAGTTTTTTCGCTTCACGCAGCGCCGCCAGGGTGTCGGCGGTTTCGCCAGACTGGCTGATGGTAATAAACAAGCTACTGGCGGGAACGACAGGCGATCGATAACGATACTCGCTGGCGATCTCAACACTGCAGGGCAATTTGCACAAATCCTCTATCCAGTAGCGTGCAATAAGGCCGGCGTGATAGCTGGTTCCGCAGGCGACAATGTGTACGTTCCTGACCTGGTCGAGGACCTCGATTGCGCCGGGG
>JBLHLN010000211.1:0-4607 GCA_047620565.1 Woeseiaceae bacterium | reverse complement strand
ACCCATTGCCGCGGCGATGTCTATGCCTTCCTGGATACCAGTCTTGTCGTTCGCCGCATCGTCATCCAGCGATTCGCTTTGCCCGGTCGCATCAAGATCATCAATGCCAAGATTCGAGCCGGTTATATCGAGGTCGTCTACTTTCAGTGTCCGGCTTTGTGCCGTTTCCTCAAGATCATCATCGCTCAAGTCGGCCGCGAGCGACGAATCAGCGATGGAGTCAAGATCGAGGCCCAGGTCGTCCAGGTCAATTTCAGCAGTGGCATCGCTTGCCGGCGGTTCGGTATCCAGCTCGCTTAATGACGGCAATTCGCCGGTCGCATCAAGCACTTCAAACTGTTGCTCGATGGTTGGCGACGCATCGGCTCCCTCGCTTGCCGCCGTATCGGTATCATCCGCTTCCAGGTCCGGCATTTCACGGGTGGCGGATGCTTCAGCCGGATCCGCCTCGTCAAAGCTAAAATCAATGTCTCCGCCACTTTCCGGGGAAATCAGCACCTGACCGGTTTCCGAGCCAAGGTCAATTACGTCATCGCCGGCGTCATCAGGTTCGTCCGAAAGATTCATGTCCAGGGCGCCGGTATCCTCGTCGCTGCCCTCAAAGGACAAGTCAACGGCCTTGGTGGCTCCAGCGGCACTGACGCCTGAGAACATCGCATTTTCACCGGCTATTTGCTGGCCCATGATGACAATCTTGTCCCATTCGGCATTTGCTTCGTCGCCGACTGCTGCCTGTAATCTTCCCGCTGCATCGACAAACGCATCGCGGTTGCCCCACACGAAATAGATCTCACAAAGCTTGGCCAACAGATCCTGACGTTCGGGTTCGGTGCTCAGCGCACCATTGATCAGGTCTGCAGCCTGGTCGTAGAGACCGTAGGCCATGTGGAAATCAGCTTCGGCGACCGGATCTGACTGATCGAGATTGATCGCAGTTTCACTGCTGAAGGTATCGTCAAGCGCTGCACCGCTCCCTGATTCAGCAAGCGGATCTGCCGTAGCCGAAATAGCAGAATCCGAGGTATCTGCCAGGTCAAACGATTCATCAGGCTGAATCTGTTCAGTCGGATCAAATTGCCCGGACGGATCCTCCTCAGCCGGCGCTTCAATGATCCCGGAAGCTGCCAGGTCTTCGACTTGCAAATCGTCGATTTCCGATCGTACCTGCTCCTCAACCAGAATCGTGGATTCGTCGTCACGAACAATGGTGCGCAGACTTTCGGTCGAGGCAAGCGATTCGGGATCCATAGCGCTGTCGTCCAGCGTCTCCCACACCCCGGTTGAGTCGTCATCACCGCTGGCAGCGCGACGCATGAACCAGACGAGCAGAAGTACTGCGACAACCAATGCAACGCCTATGATTACCCAGAAATTTGTGAGGTAGCCAAGGATTGTGTCGACAATACCCTGCTGCGGCGGTGGTCTTGAAACGACCGCAGGTATTGCATCGACAGGTTGTTCTGTTGTGCTATCCGCAGCCGTATCATCGGCAACGACCTGGTCGTCGATGGCCGCATCCTCCGCGCCATCTGCAGCAAGATCTTCTAGTTCATCTTCAACTGGCAGCAACTCAGGTGGTTCTTCGCCACGCAACTCGGCAAGTTCCTGCCGCAGGGCTGCGAGTTCATTGTCGGGAATCTCAATGAGCGAGTCCTGATCTTCGATCAGTGCCTCGATTTCGCGAATTCTTTGATCCGTCGGATCGACAAAGACATCATCCGCAGTGTCGTCTGCAAACCCGTCCGGATCAGTGGATACGCCGGTGTCCGACAATGAAAGATCTTCATCATCCGGCGGAACCAGCGTCAGGTTCGGTTCGGCGGTTGTTTCAGTGGTGGGCGTGGTCGCGACGGCGGGTGGCAAGCCGCTCCATGTATTGTTTTGTCGTTGTACTTCGCTAAATGCATCGCCGCGATTAATGCTGAAAATTTCGTCAGCCGCGGGTATTCGCAACGAGGCGCCGGCTTTAAGGCGATTGATGTTGCCTTCGAACGCGTCCGGGTTAGCTTCGAATATCGCCAGCATCGTCTGATTGAAAGTCAGTCGCGAGTCTGGCCTTACGCGAGCGGTAATTCCCCACAACGTGTCACCGCGGATGACCAGCAAATCGCCTCCTGGCGTTGAATCGAAATCCACCGGATTCAAATCGTCCGGGCGTTCCGGGGGAATGTACTCCGGTCGCGGCTCCACTGCGGGTTGCTGCGTAACAGGCGCCGGCGCGCTCTGCTGCGGTGTCGGTACAGGTTCCTGAGTTTGTACGGGTGCCTGCACTGGTCGCGGAGCGGGTTGCTCGGGTATGGCCTGCTGCTGCACCGGTCGTTGAATCTGGCCGCTGTCAGTAGGCGTCGCACGAACCGGCGCCTCAACGGCTTGCGTTGACTGTATCGTCGGCGGTGCAGCAAAAGTGGGCGGATCGAGTAATAACGTGTATTCGCGAAGTAACCTGCCACGCGACCAGACGGCCTCAACGAGGAAAGTTATGAAGGGTTCGGTAACGGGCTCCAGCGAATGAACTCGAATAATATTGCCGTCCGCAGTACCGGATTTGACGATCTCAAATTGCAGTCGTGTCAGGTAAAGTGGTCGATCAAGGTCGTAGCGACTGAACGTTTCTGCAGACGCCAGTTGAATCTGCAGGTTGTTCAGTTCCTCGGCCGTCGCTGCCAGCAATACAATTTCAGCACGCAGGGGCTGGTTCAATGCCGAACTTATTCGTATATCTCCGAGGCCCAGTGCCCATGCCTGTCCCACAAGGAAAAGCAATGGCAAAAGCCATATACGATGAAGTCTTCGCGACATAGTATTTTTCTCCGACTCCCCTATACCCGTTAATCGGACCGCTCTGGAGCCTGAATGTTGATAAAGATGATGCCCTTCCATCTTGCGGGTGAACTATAGCTTATAAATAGTTTTCGGCCAATATTTCAGCTATTTGGACACTATTTAGAGCCGCGCCCTTACGTATGTTATCGGACACCACCCAGAGATTTATGCCATTGGCGTGACTGATGTCTCTACGCACCCGCCCGACAAAAACCGCATCATTTCCGGATGCTTCGGTGACAGCTGTCGGGTATTTGCCTGTTTTGCTGCTATCCAGAAGCGTAACCCCGGGTGCATTACGCATTAATTTGCGAACATCCTGCACCGAAATCGGGCTGCTTGTCTCCAGGTGAATTGCTTCCGAATGACCATAAAAAACGGGTATGCGAACCGCAGTCGGATTGATCGCAATATCATCGTCGGCAAGGATCTTTTGCGTTTCCCAGACGATCTTCATTTCTTCTTTTGTATAGCCGTTGTCCTGGAACACATCGATATGCGGAATCGCATTAAATGCAATTTGTTTGCTGTTTTTGGGAATTTCCAGCGGTTTGAAACTCAACAGCGCTGCCGTTTGCCTGGCCAGCTCTTCAACCGCATTCTTGCCCGCGCCTGACACCGCCTGGTAGGTGGCCACATTAATGCGACTGATGCCGACTGCGTCGTAAATAGGCTTAAGCGCAACGACCATCTGGATGGTTGAGCAATTTGGGTTGGCAATGATGCCGGTCGCTTTGTAGTCCGCTATCTTGTCAGCATTAACCTCGGGCACTATGAGTGGGATATTGTCGTCGTAACGAAATTGAGAAGTGTTGTCCACGACGATACAACCGGCGGCGGCAGCTTTCGGCGCGAATTCTTCCGATACGGATGCGCCAGCGGAAAAAAGACCGATTTGTACCTTCGAAAAATCAAAGTCCGCGAGATTGTCTACCACCAGCGTGCGATGGCCGAAGTCGACTTCCTTTCCGACCGAGCGCTCGCTTGCCAGCGCATAAATCTCACCGAGCGGAAATTTGCGCGACGCGAGAATGTCCAGCATTGCCTCGCCGACGACACCGGTGGCGCCGACGACCGCAACGTTAATTGCTTTAGTCATTGATTGTTTTCACTTGGCAGTAATGACGGGGGTGTCCGATTCGACGTCGGCGTTTTGCGCACGATGACGCAGGTAGTGATCCATCAGGACAAGGGCAACCATGGCTTCCGCAATCGGCGTCGCTCGCAGCCCTACGCAGGGATCGTGTCTGCCAGTGGTCACGATTTCTGCTGCCTCGCCCTTCCTGTCGACCGTTGCGCCGGGCTTGGCAATACTCGACGTTGGCTTTAGTGCAATGCTTGCCAGAATATCCTGGCCGGACGAAATTCCGCCGAGCGTGCCGCCGGCGTCGTTCTTGCTGAATCCGTCCGCGGACATTTCGTCACGATGCTCGCTGCCCTTCTGGCTGACCGCAGCAAATCCCGCTCCAAGCTCGACACCCTTCACCGCATTGATACTCATCAGACCATGCGCGAGATCCGCCTCAAGCTTGTCAAATACGGGTTCGCCGAGACCGGGTGGTACGTTTTGCGCCAGCACGCTGATTTTTGCCCCGATTGAATCGCCCTGCTCGCGCAGCGCATCCATGAATTTCTCAAGTTCGGCAATCTTGTCCGGCTCGGCACAAAAAAACGGATTCTGGTCGACAAAATCCAGGTCAACCGGCTGCAATACTATCGGGCCCAACTGACCAACAAAGCCACGCACACTTATTCCGGCTCGCTCAAGCAGGTATTTGCGCGCA
>JBLHLN010000210.1:0-4626 GCA_047620565.1 Woeseiaceae bacterium | reverse complement strand
TGATGCTGCCGGAGCCATCATCGACGACGACGCTGCCCGCGACATCACGAACTTTGATGCTACCGGAGCCGTCACTGATCGAGACGTTGCCGCCAGCTCCGTCAATAACAATTGAGCCCGAACCGTCGTCGACGTCGACACGACCGCCGACGTCCGACATGGAAATCGAGCCGGAACCGTCGATCAGTTCAATATCACCATGGACGTTCTCTACGACGAGAGAACCTGATCCGTCGTCAACATTGAGATCAAGTTGCATTGGCATGCGCACGATTAACTGCACGCTGGGGCTATCACCAAAATCCCACATGCCGTCTTCGAAGATACTCCGCAGGACAGCGTTGCCGCCTCGTTCCTCGAGTGTCAATTCCAGGTCGGTTTCGATTTTCTTTCGGGCTTTGTCGTCATTCCTGCCCGGAATCGTAATAATTGCATCAACCTCAATTTGATCCAGACCGTCAACGCCGATAACTGCGAGGCTGCCGGCACCGGCCTCTATCTGCAATGTGCTAACCCCGCCAGCATCGAGATTCAATGCTCTTTCTTCAACATAGTCACTTGCGGCAAATGCCACGCCGGTTGTGAATATCGCCAAAAATATGATGGTGCGCATGGGTCTGCTCCCTGAAATGTGCCGAAAAGGCCGTTTTGACGGACCGCTTATACCTTTGATACTGCTCGACACCGAACGGTTGCAATGCCGTGACATTAATTATTGATTCCGGAGCCTTACGATCGGCGCCAGTGCAGCTTATCGCTCAAACTTCTCGAGGATGCGCTCAATCTCCTGGCGCGATAACCAGCGCCCGTTGACCACCACTCCATGAATACGACGGCTGTTGCTGATGTCTTCAAGCGGGTTCGCGTCCAGCAGTACCAGGTCGGCACTCATCCCGGTCTGCACGGTGCCGAGATGATCTTCAACTGCAAAATAGCGGGCCGCATTAACCGTGCCAGTGCGCAATGCCTGGTACGGCGTCAGCCCCGCATCGACCAGGAATTCAAGTTCGCGATGGATGGAAAAACCCGGCACATTGAAAATCTGCGGCGCGTCAGATCCGAGCAGGAGCCCGGCACCCGCTTCTTGCAGCGCGACGATAAGCCTGTGCCGCAGTTCAATGGCCCGCAGCGCCGTCGACGCTTTGTAGTTGGCGTCGTCAAACAATTCCCGTTTGCCGTTCTCCCACTGGTCGACGGTCGACTTTGGCATGTATTTCATTTCCGGCCAGTCGGCCATGACGGAGGGGTCCAGTGTCGGCGATACGGCATGTTCGAACAGCGATTCGGTCGGCACATTCCAGACGCCGGCGGCCGCGGTGGCCGCTACAATCTCGTCGATTTTTGCTTCGTCCGCCTGGTCAGCGATAAACACACCAAATAGTCCGCTTACTCCGCCGGATGGCGAGTCATTCGGCGACAAGAGCGTTTCCATGTAGCCGTCGAGATGATCAATTGTTGCGATGCCCGCAGCCAACGCACGATCAACACCGACATCCTCCGGCACGTGCCCGGCGAACTTTATGCCGAGCCGGTTCGCGGTTTCAGCCATCGCATCGAATTCTTCCCGGGTGAGGCCGGGATGGATTTTGAGAAAGTCATAACCGGCAGCATGCTGCGCTTCGACCATGCCGGTTGCCGCCGCCGTGCTGCTTACGCTGCGGCCATTCAGCGATGGACCTGAAGTAATGAGCCGGGGTCCAAGTACCGCCCGGCTCTTGATGTCGTCCTTCAGCTGCAGATGCGATCGTTGTCCCAGCATGCCGCGCACGGTGGTTATGCCGTTGACCACGTAAAGGCTCAATACACGCTCGAGACTTTGCGACGATCCATCCGGAACATGGCCATGCATTTCTGCCAGACCTGGTATGAGAAACCTGTCGGTCCCATCGACCACGACGGCATCCTTTGGTAACGGCGTATTGTCGACGTCACCGATCGTAGTAATTATCCCGTCGGTAACGATGACCGTCTGCGCATAGATGACGGTCTCTGACGTCATTGGAACGACATTGACGTTTACGAAGCCGGTGGTGTCGGCTTTCGCATTCACTGACAACAGAATTGCCAGCAAAGTTGTAATGTAGATAGATCTCATTGGCTGTCCGATCGGCAGAATCACGCTAGTTTGAGCAATTCTAGCGAACTCAGTTCCACTATTCGCCAGCGCTGCGGACAATCAGATAACTTTCTTCAGCGTGTCCCTGCTGATATTGCCACCACAGACGATGACAACGACGTTCTGACCCTGGTATTGCTCCGCACTGGCAAGCAGACCGGCGAGTGCCACGCCGGCAGCACCTTCGGGCAACATGTGATGCGAATCGATGAATTTGCACATCGCATCGGCTATCTGCTCTTCGCTGACGACCTGGTAGTCGTCAACCAAATCCCGACACAGGTCGAAGGTAATCGCTCCGGCCTCAATGCCACCCGCAGTCCCGTCGGACAATGTTTTGTCGCTCGGAATATCCACAATTTCACCGGCTTTGACCGATTCCGTCATGACGGCAGAAGCAGCCGGCTGACAGGAAACCACCGTTGTCGCAGGATTGACGGATTTCAGGAACGTACCGACGCCACTGATTAGTCCACCTCCACCAACAGCGATAAAAACAGCGTCCACAGCGGACAGCTGGCGTGCGATTTCAACACCACAGGTACCCTGTCCGGCGATAACGTCCGCATCGTTGTAGGGCGACAAATAAGTCATGTCGTTTGCTTCCGCAAACTCCCGCGCATGATTTTCAGTATCAAGCCCATCGGTGCCAAAGAATCTTACGTCACCGCCTGCACTCTTGATCGCGTTCACTTTGGTCAGCGAGGTTTGTTCCGGCACAAAAATAACGCCGTTGATACCCAACGCAGACATAGCGTACGCAATAGCAGCGCCGTGATTTCCGCTGGATGCGGTGACACATCCCGCCTCCTTTTCTGCGGGCGTCAATGACAGCGTCTTGTTGAATGCGCCGCGCAGCTTGAATGAACCCGTGTGTTGCAGGTTTTCGAGTTTCAGATAAACATTTGCACCGGTTAACTCGCTAAAGTACGGAGAATAGTCCAGCGGTGTTTCACGGATGTATTCGCCGATGCGATTCGCGGCCAGGACCGAGTTTGCCGGTAATTGATCTTTAATCATGCGGACACTTTACTGTTCGTACTCATGCAACGCCATCAACAATTCGCCGCAGAATATCGCCGCAAGTGATGAACCGGCTTTTCTCAAACGCATCTGGCGAGAATTTCCATGTCACTCTCGTATGACTCCGCACCAAGCGGGCCGAATGAGAAACGGATGAAATTATGTAGCGGACCGGCAGCGCCCCTGCGGCGTGCCATATCGCAGAGCACGCCCGGAAGAATTCCGGCCTCATGTTCAAACAGTCGCTGATTGAATTCGTCGGCCGAGAGGTCACCCGGCAAGCGACCCCAGTGGTAGAAACCACCATCGCCTGTGTAAAGCTCGAAACCAAGTTCTTCGAGACCCGCTCGATAACGTTTTCGCTGCGAAGTGAAAAAATCAGCAACGGCCTGGCGCGCAAGACGCACCCGCTCCGGCTGCAAAAGTTTGGTCACATACAATTGCGATGGCCGGGATATGCCTCCCATGCCGAATGAGGAATAATTGCGAAAGATTTCTATGTGTCGCTCTGCAGCGATGACCCAGCCGGTGCGCATGCCCGGGACCTGCAGTCCCTTGGTCGCTGCGCCGACCACGAATATGTCTGTCTTCTCGATATCATCTATATAGCGCAAGGCGCTTTCCGGCTCCGGGTCGCAGTAAAACTCGTAGGCCTCATCAAACAAGGCGCCGCGCCCACTCTCACTGTATTTTTCGACCAGTGCGCGCAATGCATCGCCTGAAGTTGTCACGCCGGTCGGATTACACGGATTGCTCTTGACCAGGAATACACGCTCGGTCCCCTCTACCGGAGCTACGTCATAGTCGCTGGCAGCAGGTCGAAAATTGTTGCCGACATTGCTGGGGATCAACTGTACTTTGCGACGCAGAATCTCCAGCATATCGTAATAAGGCGTGTACTCGGTTTCTTCGACGGCAATACCAACATCCGGCTGCAAAAATGCCAGCGTAGCCAGAATGCCCGGACGACCACCGGCAAACACGGCCACGTGGTCCGGCGTGATCCCGGCGTCATAGTGTTCGTTGTAGTAATTCGCAATGGCTTCCCGCAGCTCGATTTCACCCGTTGCTTTCGGATACTTAAGGTCCGTGTAATCGATATCGATGTGTTGCGGCAACGGCGGCCCGCCAGGAAGCTGCGTAGTCAGCGGGTATCCCTGCGCCCAGGGATGGGTTCCCGGGTCGCCCATGTATTTACTGGTTGCATCGGCAAACTTAAAAAGCGTCTCGTAGACACCCATCGGTGGAAATTGCAGCAACATTGATTTCTAGCCTCTCGATTAAATGCAGTGCGAGCTTATCCGGGATGATATTCAGCGACAAGTCAGAAAAAACGGCATTGATATTAATGCCGTTAATTCATGATCAGGTCCAGGTATCGTTGCTATTCAGGCGCGATGCCTAGTACATGGGCTGCAGTTGATAGCCCGCTGGCGGTGTGAATGCACTGGGGTCAATGCCCTCGCTGCGTGCCGTGGTCACGCGTG
>JBLHLN010000209.1:0-4627 GCA_047620565.1 Woeseiaceae bacterium | reverse complement strand
CCATCGTTACGTCGAGCTCGTCAAAGGCTGCCTGGGCTGCCGCCGGAAACAGACCAAGCAGGGTCAGGGCAATGCTGGCTGTAAATGTCTTCAAGTGATTCATCTTACTGCTCCTTACGATGCTCCGGCCTTTGTTCCGACCAAAGCTCCTATTTCAATGAACTAGATTACGGTTACCTGCACACGGAACAAACGATCATCGTCCTCATGCTGCAAGGTGGCCAGAAGCTCCCCGCCGTGTGGCGTGGTAGCGATTAAAGTCAGTGGCAATACGTTCTTGCCTTCTTTGAGGCTGGTCATCCAGGTGATTTCGCGTTGTCCCTGGAAGCCTTCAATCTCAACGCCAGGCGGCAACATCACGGTCATCGTCGCATTGGCAAGCGCCTCAGCAGATGAGAAAACGAGATTGACCGTCCGTGGCTCTTCAAGCGCCATGGTTACGGCCGGTACTGACGGATCCACCATTTCCGGCGTATTGAAGAACATGCCGCCGATCATCCAGATAGCCAGTGCCGCTGCCATCGCCCCGCCGAAACCGGTTAGAACCCAGCGATTGCGCTGCTGCTTCGTGCCGTTCTGTGCAGCGCGAGCTAAAGCGCGATCATAGAAGGCGGCGTCCGGTCGTGGCATGGATGAATCTCCGTATTCTTTCAGTCGGGCCTGCAATGAGCGCTGCTGCACAACAATTTGCTGGCAGGAGGCGCATTCACTGGTGTGCTGATCGAGGCTCGCAACCTGGTCTGCGGCGAGTTCGCCGGCCAGGTAATCATCAAGCTGTTCAGTTATCAGTGTGCAGGTCATGGTTGTATCCTCTGTTAGTCGTTACACGCTGCAGGTGCTGAAAAGGTTCCATCGCTGGCCAGAAGCTCGCGGAGCCGCGCCCGCGCGCGATGCAGGCGGGACTTCAGTGTGCCCACGGGATCTCCGGTAATCTCTTGAATTTCGAGGAGTTTATAGCCCTCACAATCGTGCAGCATCACCACCAGGCGATGCGCGTCACTGAGGCGTGCCAGCGCGCCTTCGAGCTGCATTATGTTATCCATACGCTCCGCATCTGCGGCAGGGTCCTGGCCTCCTGGCAGCGCTTCCAGGCTTTGCTCAGGCAGATGGGCTTCGTCAACGCTAGCCAGTCGCTGCCGCGCGAAACGTCGCTGGTTATCGATGAAGTAGTTGTACATGACCTTGCAAAGCCACGAGCCGGGTTCCTGCACCTCAATGAGATCATCAAGCCGCGCGAAAACCTTAGTCAAAACGTCCTGGAACAGGTCCTCGGCCTCTGCTTTGTTGCCGCATAAGCGCATGGCGAAGCGGTACAGACGGTCGAGGTGCGGCCGCAGCAGCGCATCGAAACTCGCGCGTTGATTCTGGTCGGCATCGTTCATGCAGGCAGAGTCTATGCCGCCGCGATCAATTCACAAGGATTGGTGACTGAAACTGAGAACTGGAATTGGTGCCGGTGTGGTTCGCAGTGATTGCAGTTCAGAAAACTGCCTGCTTCGTTCAGATAGTGAAGCGCAGAATAAAATAGTGATCCACGAGTAATGCGACGAAAAGCAGCATCAGGTAATTAATGGAAAAGCGAAAAACTTTCATTGGCAGCTCTTCGCTCTTGTCGAGCTTCAGGCGAACGGCATACCAGAGAAACATGCCACCCAGCGTCAGTGCTGCTGCGAGGTATATGAGGCCGCTCAATCCCGACAGGTACGGGAGGATCGTAACGAGGACCAGCAATATCGTGTATAGAAAAATGTATTGTCGCGTGAATTCATTGCCATGGGTTACGGGCAACATCGGAATGCCGACCCTTGCGTAGTCTTCTTTCCTGGCAATTGCCAGTGCCCAGAAATGTGGTGGTGTCCAGATAAATATGATCAGGAACAGCAGCAAGGCGTCACTGTGAATTTCGCCGGTGACAGCTGTCCAGCCGAGGACCGGCGGCGCCGCGCCGGCGGCGCCGCCAATAACGATATTCTGCGGTGTCGCACGCTTGAGATAGACCGTATAGATGACGGCATAGCCAATGAGAGAAGCGAATGTGAGTATCGCTGTTAGCGGATTGACAACGAACCACAGCATTAGCATCGACATCACACACAACAGCACGGCAAATGACAACGCTTGTTTCTGAGATAGTTTTCCCTGCGGTAGCGGGCGGTTATGCGTGCGTGACATCTGCACATCGATACGCGCGTCAAGCACATGGTTAACGACTGCAGCGGATGACGCAGCAAAGCCAATGCCGAACGTGCCAAATACCAACGGGACAATCCCGGGCCATCCGGGCACCGCCAGCACCATGCCGACCACAGCAGTAAACACGATGAGCACGACGACCTTTGGCTTGGTCAGCTCATAGTAGTCACGCCAGTGTGCGGTTCCGTGGAGTATGTTTTCGTTCAAAATCCAGCCTAGCCTATGCGGGACAGGTCGAGCAGGTGCTTGATGTCGTCAACCATATCGCCTGGGTCGATGTCCCGTGCAAAATACATGATGAGATTGCCCAGCGGGTCGACGAGGTATATTCCGCCGCTTCGCAATTGCTGTGGCAGCCCGCCATCCAGCAGTTGCTGCAGCGTGTTGTCAGTTATCGTCGTCAGGCCCTTGTGATAATTATTCAGAAACACTTTATCGGCAGGGGTATTCCCGTGCAAGAAAATGCGGCCAACACGACTCATGTTGTTACCAAGCATCAGGCGCGTCTGGCGCAAGCGCAACAGGTCATCACGACAAGTGTCTGCACACTCTTCACTATTCGCGTAAATCATTAACCATTGTGTGGCGTCCCCGGACCACAGGGGAGACGCGGGGACTTCATCGTGCAGATTTATGATCGGCTCGAGAAGGGCGCCATGATTGGTGCTGCCCGCCGGCAGCCACAAGCCGAAACTGTACATAACAGTCGCCAGCAACAGCGGCACAACAAAGATCAGGCTTATTAGCAGGATCTGTAGTTTGCCGCGCGCATTAACTGTTGTTTGCACGTCTGCGCGCACCTTTTCGCCACTGCCGTGCCCGTTACGTCTCTTTTGCACGTCTATTTGAACCCTTTCGCAATTGCCCGGCCCGTTATCACTCTTTTGTACGTCCACGCGCTCTTTTTCGCGATTGAAACACCAGTATCGCAAATACCGCCACTGCCATGGCAAACCACTGAAATGCGTAACCATAGTTGGTCATCGGACCGCTACCCTGCGGCCGCCACTGGCGTCGAAAGCCATCGTCCTCCTGCGGATCAAGAAGCAGGACGAACGGCAACAACTCTTCCCCAAGCTCATGCGCCACCTCGGCGTAAGTTGGATATACCGCGTTTTTTGGCCAGTCACCGGCGCCGTCGAAACCAGCGCCGCCACGGACGCCAACTAGCGGCAAGTGGCCCGCTCTGCCACGAAGCGTGCGCGCCTCACCGGTAACTTCAATTGGCGTCATTTCGCGCTGTTGTGCGGGCCTGGCCAGCCACCCTCGATTCACCAGCAGCAACGGACCCGCACCGGCCTGGTCAACAGGCGTGATTACAAAATAGCCAATACGGCCGTCGCGAACGATATTTTCAATCAGAATTTGCCGCTCAGTGCGATAACTTCCACGCACTTCAATCGGCTGATACTCGTTGTCCGGAAGCCCGCCGTTGAGCGGCATGAAATCGGCTTCGCTGGAAAACTGCGCCAACAGGGCCTCCTTTTGTGTGGCCCGATCGAGCTGCCAGAATGCCAGTGACGCGAATACGCCAATGAAGATGACAGCGGCAAATGGTGGAAAGTATCGCCGAAACTGTTTGTTCATTAGAATGTTTTCTTTCATGTGATGCTCGCGCCGATAAAACTGTAATCAGCCAAATTGAAGATTGTCGTAATAATTTTATTTCTGGCCATTGTTGTCAGCCTTGCATCGGGCCTGTGGTTCCTGGCAAAAGACGATCAGGGTTCTACGAGGACGCTAGCTGCACTGAAAATTCGCGTTGCCCTTTCAGCCGCGCTGATATTATTTCTGTTGACCAGTTATTTTGCAGGCTGGCTTAATTCATCCGGCTGAAACAAACAAATTGCGGTGTGCTCGCTACATCCAGTAGACGAATACGTATAACGCGACCCACACTACGTCGACGAAATGCCAATACCAGGCAACTGCTTCAAAGGCGAAGTGGCGGCTTGGCGTAAAGTGTCCCTTAAGCACGCGAAACCAGATAACCGTTAGCATTATCGCGCCAAGCGTTACATGCATGCCGTGGAAACCCGTGAGCATAAAAAACGTTGAGCCGTAGACGCCGGTGCTCAACGTAAGGTTCATGTGTTGGTAGGCCTCGATGTACTCTTCGGCCTGCAGGAAAACGAAGACGAATCCCAACAAAAAAGTCGCCGCAAGGAAGATCTTCAGCACCAGTCGCTGTCCATGCAAAAGTGCATGATGGGCAATCGAAACAGTGACACTGCTGGTCAGGAGCAGTGCGGTATTGATCAGCGGCAGTCCGAATGGCCCCATCTCTTCATAATCACCACCTGCATTACCAGGTCCGTTTGTCGGCCATGTGCTTTCATAGCCATCCCAAATCAGCAGGTTGGTAAAGAAATTATTGCTGTCGCCGCCGAGCCATGGAATGGACATGTTGCGCGCATAAAAAAGCGCACCGAAA
>JBLHLN010000208.1:0-4667 GCA_047620565.1 Woeseiaceae bacterium | reverse complement strand
GTGGCAATGAACGCTTAAGGTGATGTCATTAATCCCCGGAACGTTGTCCTTGAGGTAGCGGAACAACTTGTCAAATTCGGCTGGCACGGTATAGCCAACCGTGTCCGGAATATTCACTGTGGTGGCACCTGCCTCAATTGCCGCTGTTACAACCTCTGCGAGGTAGGTGAGTTCGGTTCGCGATGCGTCCTCGGGAGAAAATTCTACGTCTTCGCATAGCTCTCTCGCCATGCTGATGGCGCCCACTGCGCTCTTGATTATTTCCTCCTTTGCCATCTTGAGTTTGTACTCTCGATGGATCGCGCTTGTAGCAACAAATACATGAATGCGATGTCGGTCAGCGCCTTTGACTGCCGCGTGCACTTTTTCGATGTCATCCGGATTGCAACGTGCCAGTCCGCAAATAATTGGTCCACGATTCTCCTCGGCGATGGCCTTCACGGAATCGAAATCGCCGGGCGAAGCCGCCGGAAAACCAGCTTCAATGATGTCAACATTCAAATCAGATAGTGCCTTTGAGACCCTGAGTTTTTCCCTGAGCGTCATGCTGCAACCCGGGGCCTGCTCGCCGTCTCGCAATGTAGTGTCGAAAATTCTGATTTGATCTGAAGGCATTGTCATGCTCCGTGTTTCGTCTGTTACTTGTCGCCGTAATCCAGACTCGCCATCGGAAAGTGTGGAATTGCATGTGGAGTGTGTCTTGGTGAATCTATGCGTAATGCCTGCGCCAAGACGTTGTTATCGATATTGCTGCCGGTGAGGACCAGGCCTACCCGTTTGCCAACCAGCTCATCCCGCATGCGCAGCGCTGCAGCAAGTGGCGCCGCACCTCCGCCTTCAGCAAGCTGGTGAATAGTCTGCGTATAGCAGCGTATTGCTGCACAAATTTCTTCTTCACTAACAAGAACAAAGTCGTCCAGTTGCTCCATCATGCTGAGCGTGTAGCGAACCGGAACGCGGGTTGCCAAACCGTCTGCAACGGTCTTCGCCGCGATCATTGGTACAAATTCTTTACTGTGCCAGGCGTTATGAAATGCCGGCGCGTTCTCTGCCTGCACCGCTATAACCCGTGTCTCCGGCGACAACGCCTTGATCACCGTTGTCGTGCCGGCAGCAAGACTGCCGCCACCGACCGGCACAAAAATTACATCGAGACCATCGGGCGCCTGTTCGAGCATTTCGAGCGCCACTGTGCCCTGACCCGCGACGAGTTCGGGGCGTTTGGCGGGGTGGATAGAAATCGCGTCAGAATTCCATGCATGGCGGACTGATGCGTCCCAGGCAGCATCGAAATCGTGCCCTTTGATCACCACTTCGCCGCCCAATGCGCGTACGGCGGCAATTTTGTCCGGGCTGTTGCCCTCAGGCACAAAAACCGTACAAGCCGTCTGGTACATCGCGCAAGCCTGCGCTAACGCAGCCCCGTAATTGCCACGTGTTGCCGTCACGATGCCCCTCGCGCGACTTTTTTTGTCCATTGAGGCAAGCAGGTTGATCGCGCCGCGAATTTTGAATGCGCCGATTTGCTGAATATTTTCCAGCTTTACGAACGTTTCGGTGCCCAGCCTTTGCGACAAAAGCGGATGATTAAGAAGTGGAGTAGGGTCTAAATACGGTTTCAGTACTTTGCTTGCCTTCTTCACATCAGCGACAGAAATTGGTGATGGAGGCGTGTCTGCATCCGATCCCCAATCTGTCGCTTCATATTTTCTTGCGGCTGGCACCATTACAAATTCTCTCTTGTCGGTCAGTTAGTTTTCCAGCCACTCCATACGGCTTCTCAGGTCTGCGCCGACCTTCTCAATCGGATGATCCAGATCGGCATTCATCATGCGCTTGTACTCCGGCTGGCCAGCCTTGTTTTCTTCAATCCATCGATTCGCAAACGTACCGTCCTGAATGTCATCGAGAACATCCTGCATTCTGCCGCGCACACTGTCATCGATAACCCGTGGTCCGCTGACCATGTCGCCCCATGCTGCTGTTTCACTGATGAATTCGTGCATCTTTCTGAGTCCACCTTCGTGCAACAAATCGACGATAAGTTTCAATTCATGCATGACTTCGTAGTAGGCAACTTCAGGCTGATAACCCGCTTTCACCAATGTGTCGAATCCTGCGACCACCAGTTCTGTCGTTCCTCCGCATAAAACGGCCTGTTCACCGAATAAATCCGTTTCTGTTTCCTCTTTGAAGGTAGTCTCGATGACTCCCGCACGAGCACCGCCGATGCCTTGCGAATAGGCCAGGGCGAGTTGCAGTGCATTTCCGCTGCTGTCTTGTTCGACCGCCACCAGGCACGGGACGCCGTGTCCTTCCTCGTACTGGCGCCGCACCAGGTCGCCCGGTCCTTTTGGCGCTATCAAAACCACATCGAGATCGCTCCGCGGTGTGATCTGTTTGAAATGAATATTGAAGCCGTGCGCAAAGAGAAGGGCCGCCCCGTTATCAATGTTGTCTTCAACAGATTTATACAGTGCACCCTGCGATGTATCGGGTGTCAGTATTGCGACAATCGCCGCGCCGGCCACTGCCTCGCCGGGTTCTTTGACGACAAATCCATCCGCTTCCGCTTTGGCAAAACTACCACCGCCACTGCGGGCACCAATAACCACATCGTGGCCACTGTCCTTCAGGTTAAGAGCATGCGCGCGCCCCTGGCTTCCGTAGCCAAGAATTGTGATTTGTTTGCCCTCGAGGGCCGAAGTATCAACATCTGATTCCGAATACATTTGCATTTTTTTGTTCCTGTTCCCGGCCTGAAGCCATTTCTGGATTTGTCTGAATTAGTTGCCAAAAAAAACCCCACTATCCTTTCTGGATGCGGGGTCTGCGTGTCTGGTTATTGCTTTTCTACGCTACCCGCCGTTTCTCCGTAAAAGAAGAAGCAGCACAAGCTCCACGAGCAGCAGGGCAGCAGTATTTGTTGCAGCTATGATGTTTATTCCGTCACTCATAGTCGCGGATCATGTTGGATGCATGATTCGATGTCAACTGCCGATAAATCAGTTACTTGTGATACGGAATCTCGTTTGTTCCGTGGCTAACTTGATTATTTCGCGGCTGAAGCCGCTCCCACAAATTATTTTGACAAATTCTTCTGAAATTGTGGGAGCGGCTTTAGCCGCGAATTGGTCTATGTTGCGTGTAGAAACAACATCACTAAACCAACATAAATTATTGATTAAATGTTAAATAGTGACTATTACTTTACCTAGCGCGCTGCGATCCGCAAGGCACCTGATGGCTGCCGACGCCTCTTCGAGAGGAAACGTCCTGGAGATGTGTGGTCGCAGCTCGCCTGCCACGAACATCGCCAGCAGCTCTTTTGTATTGGCCAGATGCTCTGCCGGTTGTTCCTCAGTGAATCTGCCCCAGAACACGCCAATGATCGAACTGCCTTTCAGGAGCGGCAAATTCGCCGGTATTGACTGGATTTTCCCGCCCGCGAAGCCAATAACGAGAATACGGCCGTTCCAGGCAACTGCTCGCAGGCAATCGTCAAAAAGGTCGCCGCCTACAGGGTCAAGAATCACATCGACTCCGCGACCGCGGCTGAACTCCTTAACAGCATCTTTTATGCGGTTTTCTGCATAGTTGATGACGTGCGCTGCACCAAATTCTTTTGCGAGAGCAAGTTTTTCGTCACTACTGGCGGCTGCGATGACTTTTGCACCCATTGCCGCACCAAGTTCCACAGCAGCCAATCCAACGCCTCCGGCAGCGCCCAGGACCAGTAAGGTTTCATTCGCTTGCAGGTGGCCACGCTGCTTCAGTGCATGGTAAGCGGTGCCGTAGGTCAACATGAATCCGGCCGCCGTTTCGTATTCCATTGAATCGGGTATTGGCATAACCGCCGCCGCGTTGACGCAAACTTCCTCTGCCATGCAGCCAAATTGAGTCATCGCAAGAACTCTTTGCCCGGCGAGCAGGTGATTTACGTCGCTGCCGGTTTCAATTATCTCGCCCGACAATTCCGCGCCCGGTGTAAAAGGTAGCGGTGGCTTGACCTGGTAATTGCCCGCAATAATTAGAAAGTCCGGGAAGTTGACGCCGCACGCTTTGACGGCAATGCGCACTTGATTCGGTTCCAGCTGCGGCGGCTGGATATCCTCAATGAGCAGGCTCTCCGGTGGTCCGTATTCTTTGCACACAATCGCTTTCACGTTGTTTCGCTCTTCATGATTTAAACGCGGCCAGTGTAGGTGTGCTGTTCGTGATTTGCCAAGCGGCTTGTACGACACTTTATTCCTGTACGGCCCTTTAATATCCTGAACGGCGATCTTGAACGACGCAGCAATCTTGCACGACCCCTTATATTGCACGACCCCTTATATAAGGTATTCTGCTGCGACACCTGAAACCGCTACGGCAGCATGCCGAGAGACGCACGTATGAATTTTGATTACTCGCCGAAAGTTGCCGAATTGAGACTGCGGCTTGCAGACTTCATGGACGCCAACGTATACCCGAATGAAAAGGCCTATTTTGACGCCGTCGACGAGGGTAATACGCGCTGGTCGATTCCTGTAATCATGGATGAAATGAAGGCCAAGGCGAAGCAGGCAGGCTTATGGAATTTGTTCTTGCCGGATAGCGAGTTCGGTGCGGGCCTGAGCAATATCGAATACGCGCCGCTGGCCGAGATAATGGGACGTTCATTGATT
>JBLHLN010000207.1:0-4682 GCA_047620565.1 Woeseiaceae bacterium | reverse complement strand
TAGTTTTGCTTGCGCGGCTTGCGAATGTCGAATGATTTTATCCGGTCCGCCAACGTGGTAGGCCTGATCCCCAGCAGCACTGCAGCACCACTGTCGCCGGAGACCCGCCAGTTCGTTTGTTTGAGTGCCGAGATAAGGTTTTGTTTCTGTAATTCGCGCATTTGTTTTTCTGTCAGCACCTGGTCACGGGATTGCATTGATGACGAAAATGGCTCATCCACGGAAGGCGTGGTTGCTGGCAGGGAAAGATCGAGTCTCAACGCAGATCCCTTCGACAATATGACGGCTCGTTCAATCACATTCTTCAGTTCGCGAATATTACCTGGCCAGTCATAGTCGCGAATCGCTTGCGCCTGGCTGGTCGTCAGTTTGAGGTTCGTGCGCCCGAAGTCATTGCAGGTCTGCTGTAGAAAATGCTGTGCAAGCTGGACCACGTCGTCTGCTCTCTTTCGCAATGGCGGTACTTCTATCGGAAATACGCTGATACGATAGAACAGGTCCTCGCGAAATTCGCCGGCTATAATCAGCTCCTCCAGGTTCCTGTTGGTCGCGGCAATCACGCGCACGTCGACGGAGCGAGTGATGTCGTCGCCAACCCTCTCAAATTCGCTTTCCTGCAGGACCCGCAACAACTTGCCCTGCAGTTCCAGCGGTATTTCGCCAATTTCGTCAAGAAACAGTGTGCCGTTGTCTGCCAATTGAAAGCGGCCAACCCGATCACGGTGCGCACCGGTAAAAGCGCCCTTAACGTGGCCGAAAAATTCACTTTCAAACAGCTCCTTCGGAATTGATGCGCAGTTGACCTTGACCAGGGGCGCTTCCGAACGCGGACTTCGAGCATGAATTGCGCGCGCCACCAGTTCCTTGCCAACCCCGGATTCACCAAGTACCAGAACGTTCGCAGGCGTTTGCGCGACTGCTTCAACCTGCGCAAGCATGTGCTTCAGCGCCGAACTCTGGCCGACAATGCGGCCAAAGTTCAGCGCGACATTCACTTCCTCGCGAAGGTAATCTCGTTCACGTTCCAGCTCTTCCCGAAGATGCGCATTCTCGGCCAGCGTGGAACGTAATATTCTTTCCGAGCGATTACGCTCGGTTACATCTTTGGATGCAACCAGCATTCTGTGCACGCGCCCTGCTGCGTCGCGATCTGATATAGCGGACATCACCAGGTCCATTACCTGGCCATCGCGGGTAATCAACTTGCGTTCTTCGTTGCTAAATTCTCCACCACCAATCAAAGCCTGCAACTCGCTGGCACCGATTCGCTTTCGATCGGAATCGCTGTAAAAATCCAGTATCGACCGACCAACGACTTCGTCTCGAGAGTAGCCCATCTTGTGTAACCAATGATCGGTTACAGTCACAATGCATCCCTCGGCGTCCAGAGTGTGCAACATTGCCGGCGTTGACAGATAAAGTTGCCTGTATTTCCGGTCGACTCTCGCCTGATCAGTAATTTCCGTATACATGGCGACAGTTCGAATGAACGCGCCATCGGGATCATGTTCCACCAGTGAATTGGTCAGGCACTCGACTACATCGCCAGTCTTGGTCAGGAAAGCGATCGGCTTGTTTTCGAGTCGCCCTGTGCGACGCAGGGTCGGCAACAGCTCAGTCTCAATTCGCCGTGCACTTTCTTGCGTGACGAACTCTGCCGGCCGCTTGCCGAGCATTTCGTCGCGCTCATAGCCCAGGCGATGCAGGAAAGCGTCATTCACATCAAGATAACGGCCGTCCTCGGCTATCGATGTTGCCATCGAAGGTGCGCGGCGAAACAGCCATTGATAGTCATCGAGTGAAGTCATCGCCGCACTCTATACGAAATTCCGTGAATTTGATAACGGTTTCTCGTAATTAACGAAATTCCGTAAATGCAAATATTCCATATCTTGTTGTTTTATCAATGATTTACGGATTGGCATGGTATGTGCAATATACGAAGTACGATTCGTAATCAGATTGAATACCGATACCGCATGAGGCGCGATCGGCCCAATGTTAAGGACACTGAAATGGCACACAAACACTCAATAATTGCGGCAGCAGCCCTGGCCGGACTGCTTGCCCTGTCGATGACAGCGAAAGGTGCAGAACCTGACAGCAGCGCGGCGAAACAGCCGGCGCAGAAGGAAGCTGTGAATATCAGCCGCGACGTCGCAGAGCAAGCCAACAACGAGGCTGTATTGCAGGCTATACGGACTGTCAGAACAGACACCAAGCTCGATCTTGATATCAAGTTGATCGGCCCAACGTCCGTGAAGATCGCCAGCAAACGCTAGCAACAGTCACACAGAAGTTTTCGGTGTGCGGCGAGAACTGGATAACTCTCCCCCGATTATCCGTTTCGCGCAGCCACCGTTAGCCGGTTCGACTGAATCGGCAGGACCCGCAGGGGTCCAGCGGCAATTCCCCCTTTTTTTGCCGTCAAACTGGGGAGCCGGGGACCGTTCCGCGTCGGATCGGCCCGCCAGATAACATCATTTTTGGTTTCTCCGGCTCCTTTCTTTTTCTTAATCTATTCCTGATCAATTCGTATGACGTTGCCTGTGTGCCTCGGCCCGCTCGCTGTGTTGCTTCTGACCGTGTTCACTAATTCGTTGCCGCAGACGTTTCATCCACAATCGCGCCCAGGCGAATTCGAGCCCCAGGATGGCCAAACCCATCGGAATTACAAGCAGCGCCGGGCCCGGCGTAACTATCATGATGATGCCAAGCAATAGCACTGTGCTGCCGAGCACAGTAATCGCAATTCGCCTGGCTACTTTGTAAGAAATTTTCAGCGCGCTCATTCGTTTGATCTGTAAATGCTTAACCTGTAAATGTCCAGGCTGGAATTTCGCGAGTCCGCAGATTAGCACGAGCGGACGCTGCACTTGTTTTTTGCGTGCTTTGTCGTACGCTGGCGGCATGAAAACCGTTCACCAACAAGTGCTTACATTGCTGGCGATGATTTTTGCACTCAATGCCGAAGCCGCGGCCGACAATCGTTTGCAGCTTGATGCTGACACGCCAAAAGTTAATATCGAAACGCACAGCGCAGAGGGCAATTTTTTGCGCCTGCCAGGCATCAGGTTTGCCTTCAGGATAGATGCTGCCTGTGCCGAAACGTTGCAACCCGTGTCTTTGCTCCTGAGCGTTGCAGATACCCGAAAGTCGCTGCGAGCAGATGAGATCAGCGGCAACGCAACCACCGAGCTTGCACTGAATATCCCGGCAAGTCAGATTGCGCCAGTTGCGATCCAGGGTTTCTGCGAAGAAAGCGGCGCGGAAGAAAATCCGTCGGGTCGACCTCAGCAAGACCCGGAAGAAAAAACAATCACTGCCGCATTGTCCGTGCAGGCCTCACTGCGATGTGCCAGCGAAACCGATGAGCAAACGCTGTACACGTCGATGCCACTGGATGTGATTCTGGTTTGCAACCAGGCACCGCAGAGCATCGAATCGCGTTAGATCTGCGCCGACGCTAACTATTCAGCAGCGCTTTCGCCAGTAGAAAGGTGCATGTCAAGGAATTCGATAGTGCGGGTCCAGGCTTTTTCGGCAACCTCGGCGTTGTAGTTGTTGCCAGATGGATTAGCAAAAGCATGTTCGGCATTCGCGTAAATTTCTATCTCGTAGTCTTTGCGCAGACGTTCAAGCGCTTGTTCAAAGCCTTGCACTGATGCTATCGGAATGCCGCGATCTTCCGCACCGAAGAGGCCGAGAATCGGTACGTTCAGTGGCAGAAGTCGTTCATCACTATCCGTAACCTGGCCGTAATAAATCACCGTTGCGTCCAACTCATCCGGAAACAGCAGGGCCGTGTTCAACGACCAGCCACCGCCAAAACACCAACCGAGCGAGCCGATGCGCGGTGCCTGCGCGGTATCCGACAGAAACTGGTACGCCTGGCGTATATTTTCATTAGCAAGCTCGGGATTTTCAACAACGCTGAGCATCATGGCTCGCGCGGCGGCAGGGTCAACCACGGCTTCACCGCCAAACAGGTCAACTGCCAGTACGACATAGCCTTCCGCGGCGATTCGATCGGCCATAGCGCGAATGCCGTCATTCAGACCCCACCATTCGTGAATCACAATCAGGCCCGGGAGCGGATCAACCATGTCAGCAGGAAAGGCAAAGTGGCCATAGACGAGCTGTTCATCTACTTCTGCATAAGGCAGACGCTCGGCAACCACTGCACGTTGCGGCCGAATCTCGGCGCCCGGTCCCGGCATGCCATTATCATCCGCATGCTCGCGAGACATGGCATCAACATTTTGTCGCGCGGCGCTAGTGTCCGTGGTATCGGACGATTGGCTGCCTGTATCGCAGGCCGCAAGTAGCGTCAACGAAACAATTATGGCGAGAAAGACTGTCGACAAGCGAGCGCACTGCATGTACATAAAATTTCCTCCAGAAATTTGGCTGTAGTCTAAATCAAATCGGGTCTGACTGGCATAGTGGTAGCTAAATTTGGCAACATGACAATTCACCCCGACTTTGGAGATACATAATGAGTCTGTTGCAGCAGGCCATTATTTACCTGGTCGCAGCACTCATCGCTGTGCCCATCAGCAAGCGATTCGGCTTTGGTTCTGTCCTCGGCTACCTCGTTGCGGGCATCATTATCGGACCATCCGCCATTGGGCTGATCCAGGATCCGCAGCACATACTGCACTTCGCGGAACTGGGGGTCG
>JBLHLN010000206.1:0-4694 GCA_047620565.1 Woeseiaceae bacterium | reverse complement strand
CGACACCACCGTCATTTGCTGAAATTACATGGCGCGGATCATGAGGATTTATCCAGAGATAGTGGTGATCTCCATGAATGGCTTCGATGCCCTTCCAAGGTGCGAAAGTCTTGCCACCATCGACGGATACATGGATTCTGGTATTCAAGTTATAAACCCGGTCCGGATCAACGGGGTCGACCAGAATTTCGCCGAAATAAAACGGTCGCCGTGCGACATCGTAGTCCTGGTTAACTTTTATCCAGCTCTGTCCCCCGTCGTTAGAGCGAACAATGGCACTTTTTCCAGCTTCGACAAATGCATAGACAATATCTGCATTGCCCCGGAAATTCGTGAAAGTGATGCGTCCGAGATTGCCTTCCGGGAGGCCATCATCGGCTGTCTTCCTGTCCCAGGATTCGCCTCCATCATGGCTGATATACATACCGGAGCCCGGCCCACCTGATTCAAAAAACCATGGCTGTCGTCGTACCTGCCACATGGCGGCATAAAGCTTGTTTGGATCCTCCCTGTCAACGATGATATCGCCACCACCGGTAGCCTCATCGACATATAATATGTTTGACCACGTCTTGCCGCCATCGACGGTCTTGTAAATACCACGCTCGTTATTCGGGCCCCACAATTTTCCAAGTGCCGCCACGTAGGCCACGTCAGGGTCGGTTGGATCGAGGGCTATGCGAGTGACATGTTCGGAATCTACGAGGCCAACGTTCATCCAGGTTCTACCGGCGTTCATTGACTTGAAAACACCTGCACCGATAGATACCGAATTGCGGACATTGCTTTCACCGGTGCCGACCCACACGATATCCGGATTACTCTGATTGACCGCGAGAGCGCCGATTGAGGCGACATCCACGTCGTCGAATACTGGCTCCCAGTTGAAACCTGCATCGACGGATTTCCATACTCCACCGACCGCTGCACCGATATAGATGGTGTCGGTATCCGATTCCACGACATCGATAGAAGTTACGCGACCACTATTTTCCGCAGGTCCTATGCTACGTGCCTTCAGTCCCGCGAACAGGTCAGCGTCAATTTCGGCACAAGCAGAATTAGCGATGAATGAAATAACAACTAAAAACGCCGTTTTTCGAATCGCCTGACCCATGTCTTTTATCCTCTTGAATTAATCCGGTTTCTCTATGAAATTACTTTACCGAATCACTGTGTTTTACCATTTTTTATTTTCGTTGCGGTTATTGCTCAAGTAAGCAATGATTACTCCTTGCTACCTAATCACAAGAACATGATGCTGCGGCGGGTATAGCCATTCGATGCCACGCTCGGTGATCAGTGCATTCTCTTCGACATGCACGGGGATCTTCGCACCGTTCCACTCCGCAGCTGGAAAGAATATTCTGTATTCCAACGATATGATGCTGTTAGGTCTCACAACGTATTTGGTTCTCTCGGGAAAAATCTCAAATAACCCGGCAGCGACATCATGGCCGATGTTACCTGCGGCATGCATTCCAACATTCACCTCAATACCAGAGACGTCACTGGCGTACTCAACTTCGGTATAGACATATCCTGCGTCACGAATGATTTGCTTTAGATCGTCCAATTGTTCGCGGCCAGTGCGTCCCGACCGGACGTTCTTGCGAATGATTTCCCCTACCTTCTTCGCTTCGTCGAAAGCCATCAAGACCCCTGGCGGCGCTTCGGTCTCGTCTTCCTTGAGGACATAGGCGAAGCGTTTGATATCCGTGCTGAAGTTGTTGCGACCGATGCCCCAGTCAATTCGAAATACATCGCCTCGCTGAATGACGTGGTGTGAGTTCCCAATCGACTGTCCACTGGGATAGCTAATAGTTATCGATGGATACCACCCGCGCTGCAATCCCATTTCCTCCCGCCGCTCCTCGAGCCACATGATCACGTCATTCAAGCTTGTCTTACCAGGGGTAATTACTTCGTTCGAAAGGGCGCGTTCGATGGCTTTTCGTGTAATGTCGCCGATTTTCGAGAATTCGATGATTTCGCCGGCGACGCGTTCACCGTGAAAGTCGGCGATAAGGTGCTGTGCAGAGACGAAACGTGAGGCATATTTCGCACCCAGTTCATTTTCAAGGAATTTGTAGTCAGTGTGTGAGATCCCATCGGCAAGGTGGAGCCCTTCGGTGGCATTGGGGATGGCGAGAAAATTAAGCGCGATCTTTTTCGGGTCGCGTTTGTCGACAATGGTTTCAAGCTGTCCGACATCTCCAAACTCATCGTAAGCACCGCAATCTTCCGCCATGTCCGTATCGGTTCCAAGTTGCATTCGCTCGATACGGCCCTCGCCCGGATCGAAGAAAATATAGATTCCCTGCCCATTGACGGTATCACTCCCAAAATCACCCGACATCGGCTCCGTACCGCGACCGCGGTCCAGGACAATCCACATGTCGATACCATTACGACGCATAGCGCCAGGAAGCACGTAATCAAATTTGTCTTTGCGGATCATACAGCTGACTTCCCAAAGCGAACGGGCATCGCCGGCCGACGCTGCACTTGAATTGAGAGAGCCTAAGTCCATCACTATTGCGAACGCGACGGTAATCGTGAGTAGTGATCTGCGCATCTTCTTTCGCCCTTAAAGCCGGTGTGAATGGGCGTGGAGATGGGAAACACCACTGACATGCCGATGAATATGCAAATGGACGCGATCTCTTATCATCCGGCGGATGACATCTACGCCCAGCAACATCAGCATGATACCGACGCCCTATTTCATAACTTTCGATCGATGACCCAATTTTCCTTCCACAACGAGCGTGCCTAATACGTCGAGAACAATACGGCATGCCAGTTGCGAAGTATTGTCATTGACATCGTAGGGCGGTGAAACTTCAACCACTTCCATCCCGCACAATCCTTCACGCGCGATCAATCTCACCAGTTCAAGTGCTTCCCTTGGCAAAAGACCGCCTGGTTCCGGCGTCCCGGTCCCTGGGGCAAAGCCAGGGTCAATCGAGTCGATATCAAAAGAAAGATAGACAGCCTTCGCATCTTTCCAGGCCAGCTCCAGCGCACGCTCCGCCGCTTTTTTAATCCCGAGATCCTCAATATCCGTCATAGTTAATACGCTGCTGCCTCGTTCTCGCGCAACCTTGGAGCCTGGGCGGGACCCGTACCAGCCTCCGATACCCATCTGCACCAGATTTTTTGGCGGACAGTTTGCCAATCCCACATCGTGCATGTGACTGTGGTCATGATGAGATCCGCCCGAGCTACCTCGTTCATAACCGTTGGTTGTCCAATACCACGGTGTTGTGTGCATACGCTCATCCATGTCCATTTCTTGCATATCAATATGTCGATCTATATGGATGATGCCGACATTGCCATCAATATGCGGTGCAATGCCACGGACATTCGGATAGCCCAGGCTATGATCACCACCCATCAGGATTGGGAAGACGCCGGACGTATAGATATGCGACACCGCTTTCGTGACCTGGTCGAAAGTCTTCTCTATATTGCCCGGTATGACGAACACATCACCTGCATCACACATATCCAGTTCTTCTGGTAGATCAACTCCACCATCAACTGAATATCCGTCGTACACGGCCGAAATCCTGCGTACACCCTGTGGTCCAAAACGAGTTCCAGGACGATAGGTTGTGCCCGTATCAAACGGTATGCCGAGAAATGCGGCTTCGTAGTTACCGACTTGCCGGATGTCTTCACAATAGGGCAACTTCATGAAGGTGTTGATGCCTGCAAAGGCTGGTTGATGTCCGCGACAAAATAGCGATATCGATCGGTCATTAATAGAGTCGGCCGCTTCAAGACCTAGCTCAAGTGAACGC
This sequence comes from Woeseiaceae bacterium, assembly GCA_047620565.1. GTDB lineage: Bacteria > Pseudomonadota > Gammaproteobacteria > Steroidobacterales > Woeseiaceae > SZUA-117. Next base: position 882 of record JBLHLN010000206.1, on the reverse strand, counting down.
TTAATCTCCTCTTCTTGTTTTGATTGAGATATTCTTTCAAGGCGATTCAGATTTCGATTACCTCGAAATTCTTCAGTCTTAGAGTCCGTCATTTTCGACCTCCATTAAACGTAGTAAGTGCGCTCGCCAATAGCCGGCAGGTATTAGGGTGAGACAGTATCGTTTGCTTATAGTCGCCTGTCTCCGTTTGACTCGATATAAACTGCACCTGGTAGCATTGATTGATGCGTCGCTGCTCAGGGTGAACATTATTCAGCTGATCCGCTAGTGCCTCGAACTGCACCGTATTCATTGGCGACACCATCGGCGCCATTCCCGTTTTTTTGTTGCTACCTTGAGCAATCCTTCACTTTTAACATCAGTATTAAGGCGCCACCCAGGATAAATTTGGAGGTTCTCCGCAGACACAATTCTCATTGAATATTTGGGCCCGAGTATTCGCTCTAATCTTTGGTTTTGGGTAGCGACAATTACGAAAGACGATGGTCTGCAGCCTATTTTAACCGCTTATATGTCCATCGAGTTCGCCACAAAAAATGCGGGCGACAGCCCTGTAAAGACTATCGCCCGCTTGTTGTGCTTATCTATGGCAGCCGTTAGAACTTAGTTCGGATATTGATACCGACTGTTAATGGCCGGGCGACCAATGATTCAGTACGACCTCTTCGGTCTTTGAACTGAAAAGCCAATGCGTCTTCATTTAACAGATTGTCTACGTATAACGCAAAATCCCACTTTTCAGTACGTATACCGCCTCTCAAATTCACGAGCGTATATTCACCATATGTCGGCCGCGGAACATTTTCATCGGCGTTAAAACCGCCGAGTATCTCTCCCGTATAAGTCACTTCTCCGCGAACGAAACCGTTCCAATCGCTGCCG
>JBLHLN010000205.1:0-4700 GCA_047620565.1 Woeseiaceae bacterium | reverse complement strand
GCCCCATGTGCAGGAACGGGTTGGTCCGCCCCTGCTCAGGCGTAAAAGCTGCCTCCAGCATCTCCGGCTGCAGCATTGCCTGGTACTCCGGATGATCGCTAACCACTTGTGAAATCTGTTTCTCCAGCGCTGACATGGCATCACCGGCGCCATGTTTGCGCCATGCATCTACGTACATCTGTCGCAGTTCCTGGCGGTCCTGGCCGAAAATCATGACTTCTCCTGCGGCGTCTTGCTGCGATATTCGCACAGGTCGTGGATGACGCAGTCCGGACACTCGGGCTTACGTGCCTTGCAGGTGTAACGGCCATGCAGAATCAACCAGTGATGTGCATCCAGCCGAAATTCGTCGGGGGTTAGTCGAGTCAGCCTTTTCTCAACTTCCAGCGGCGTCTTGCCCTTTGCAAGGCCGGTGCGATTGGAAACGCGAAATATGTGCGTATCAACAGCGATGGTCGGTTCGCCAAATGCAGTATTCAGGATGACGTTCGCGGTCTTCCGGCCGACGCCCGGAAGAGATTCCAGCTCTTCTCTTGTCCGTGGAACTTCGCCGCCAAACCTGTCCAGTAAAATACGGCAGGTCTTGATGATATTGTCGGCTTTGCTGTTGTAGAGACCGATCGTCTTTATGTAATTCCTCAGCGTGGTCGGACCAAGCTCGAAGATCGTCCGGGGTGTGTTTGCGACGGGATACAAAATGGCGGTGGCCTTGTTGACACTGATATCTGTAGCCTGCGCTGAAAGAATGACTGAGATCAGCAGTTCGAATTCACTGGCATACTGAAGTTCAGTTTCCGGTTGCGGGATTTTTTCCCGCAGTCTGGAATATATCTGTGTGCGAATTTCTCTGTTCAAACGAGTCGCCCTAACGGGCAAGGCGAATTGCAGCGGGGCGATGGGCTCGATTTCGACGACGATCGATTACATTCTTGCCGGCGACAAACAACGCCAGGCTGATGAATGCGCCGGGCGGCAAAATCGCCAGAAGAAAGCCGCTGTCGGCCAGGACGAGACCACGCATCGGTTCGCCACCGAACAGCATGTCCATGCGTGAAAATATTGTGCCATGGCCAATCAATTCACGGAACATGCCGATCGCGCACAGTAACAAAGCAAACCCTGAACCCATCGCAATGCCGTCAACCAGGCTCGTCGAAACACTGTTGCGCGAGGCAAAAACTTCCGCGCGCGCAACGATCGCGCAATTAGTCACAATCAGTGGAATGAAAATTCCCAACGACCGGCCGAGAGCCGGAAAATAGGCAAGGAATATCAGCTCGATCGCGGTCACCAGGCTGGCGATAATCAGCACGTACATCGGAATGCGAATTTCGGAACGGATCCAGCGTCTTGTTGCTGAGACCAGCACGTTCGAGCATGTCAGTACAAATATTGTTGCAAGGCCCAGGCCGAGACCGTTGACAAAGGTAGTAGTCACCGCCAGCAACGGGCAAAGTCCGAGCAGCTGCACCAGGCCGGGATTATCGGTCCAGATTCCGGACTTGAGTTTGCCTGTGATTGTATCGTTGGCGCTCATGCTGAATTACTCATTCACCTGATGGAAGACGGCATCACGATTGTCTTCGAAATATAGCAACGTTTGTTTAACTGCATTGACGACCGACCGCGGCGTTATAGAAGCACCGGAAAATTGATCGAATGTGCCGCCGTCGCGTTTGATTGCCCACATCTGTCGGTCAGGATTCTCTAACGATTTGTCGCTAAATTGCAGGATCCAGTCTGATTTGGACTCCTCAATCAAGTCGCCAAGGCCGGGTGTCTCGCGATGTTGCAGCACGCGCGTCCCGGTAATTGCTCCGTTCGCGCCGATTCCGATCAGCATTTTGATAGGGCCGGAAAACCCGTCCATAGCCGTCACGACAAATAGTGCTGCAACTGGTGAGGAATCCGCGTAAACGCGATACACGGTGACAGCAGACTTTCCCGGCAATTCGTGTGGCGGCTGAATTTCGATGGTCGATTCGGAAAGTTTGCCGTCGTAAGCGACCCCGCCAAGAACGGGCTGCAAACTTGCCTCAAGGAAGGCCTGTTCATTCGCTGCAATCCTGGGTGCTGTTGTGCTGTGGGTCAGTGCAACAACGGCCGTGCAAATCGCTGCAAGTGCCGCAAGGATCAGGCCCCCTGTCCAGACGGTCGCCTTGTTCGGTTCGCTCATAGCCGGTCACCTGGCTTTTTTCGCGCATGACCGACGATCCTCGGTATGGTCAGGTAATCAATGGCTGGTGTCGCCATATTCATCAATAGCACAGCAAACGCGACGCCATCCGCGTAACTGCCCCATTCCCGTATCGCATAAATCAGCAGCCCTATACCAAAGCCGTAAATCAATCTGCCCCTGGGGCTGGTCGCGGCGGAAACCGGGTCCGTCGCAATAAAAAATGCACAGAGAATGGTGCCACCGCTAAACAGGTGAAATCCAGGGCCGGGGTGTTCGCCGGGCACCAGGATATACATCAGTGCCGACGGTATCAGCAAGCCGGCGAGAACGCCGAAGGGTATTTGCCAGCGGATGATCTTGCGCAGCAGAAGCCACGCGCCGCCCATAGCCGTAAAATTACCTATCCACTCCCAGCCGCGGCCGCCAAAGTCTCCCATGACCGGATAGGCGCGCAATTCCTCGAAGGTCTGCATGTTATTGAGACCCGCTTTAACGACATCCAGCGGCGTTGCACGGCTGATTGCATCGAAGCTCAGGTAATCCGGCAAAGTTGCGGTAAGTGTGTAGCGGACAGTTTCTGCGACGGTCATGAAGTGGTAATCAATGTCTCCCATTCGCGGAGCGGTCCACAAATTCATGTGCCTGGGAAAAGCGATCAGCACAACGACGTAGCCAACCATTGCCGGATTGAAAATATTGAAACCCAGTCCGCCATAGAGATGCTTGGCGACTACGATACCAAACAGAGCAGCGGTCGCCGTAACCCACCACGGTGTCAGTGCGGGCATCGCAAATGCAATCAAGACGGCGGTTACCAATGCGCTGTAATCCCCCAATGTTGTTCTAACCGGTTTGCCGCGCAAGTGCAGCATCGCAGCTTCACCGCCAACACAAAATATGCCGGCAACTGCGACGTTAAAAATAAAACCGGAGCCAAAAAACCAGACGTATGCCAGGGCTGCGGGGATGAGTGCGTACAATACCTGGCGCATCGTCGTCGCCACGTCGGTTACCGGCGTTACGAATGGTGCATGTCGTCGCTTGAATTCCATCGCCTAAGTCTGGTCCGGGTCCTTGTCGTTATCTTTTTTCTGCCGGTCGAGGATGTCGCGGATGGCCGCAGGCCCTGCAGACAGTGCATCTTTTTTCTGTTGTGCGAGCTCGCGTTCTCTTTTCTTTTGTTCCTGATCCAAACGTTCGTTACGTGATTCGAACCTGATGCGGGCGCGTTCTGCGCGAGCTTTTTCGTCAGCAAGTTCCTGAATCCTCGCTTTGGCGTTACGAAAGTCCGCCGTCAGGGGTATATGACTGGGGCACACAAGATCGCAGCATCCGCATTCGATGCAATCTATCAGGCCATGTGCTCTCAGTTTGGCTTCATTGTCGGCACAGGCATACCAGAATAACTGTTGAGGCAGCAATTGAATCGGGCAGACAGCAGCACATTCTCCGCAGCGGATACACGGTTGTTCGTCACTTAAGGAATCGACTTCAGAAAGCACCAGTACGCAGTTGGTGGCCTTCACCAGTGGTACGCGGTCTGTAGTAACCGCCTTACCGGTCATCGGGCCGCCAATGACTAATTCCTCCACAACATCACTGTAGCCGCCGGTAAATTCGACAATATCGGCTATTGTCGTACCTATTCTTGCTTCCACATTCATGGGTGAATTGACACCATCTCCGGTCACTGTGGTGATTCGCGAAATGACTGGCTCGGACTCACACAGCCACCGGTAGATAGATGCCGCAGTGCCTACATTCTGCACAACACAGCCGACGTCAGTCGGTAGTCCGCCGCTCGGGACTTCAAGATTCGTTACGAGCTGTACCAGTTGATCCTCACCGCCCGATGGATAAATCGTCGGGACCTGTTTCAATACGATGCGATCGTCCCCCAGTTCGGCCAAAGCGGTACCGATTGCGCGAATCGCTTCCGGCTTGTCGCTTTCCATGGCGACAAAACAAACGTCGAGTCCGAGGGCATGCATCAGAATTTGTGCGCCGCCCAATACTTCTGCGGCCTGTTCGCGCATCAACATGTCGTCGCAACTGATGTAAGGCTCACACTCGACGCCATTAAGAACCAGGTAATCGAGTGACATCGTCGCCGCTTGCATCAATTTCTGACTGGTAGGGAACACAGCGCCGCCCAGACCGACGATTCCACCATCAAGAATTTTTCGCAACAACGCTTGTGGTTCCAGCGAATTGTAGGGCGTCGCGGTTTCGGCGGGTTCAGCAGCGCGATCATCGCCATCGCATTCGATCACGATGCAAGGAGCATTTTCACCAAACCGCCGCGACACCGGCCACGGCTCTATGGCAACAATTTTCCCCGATGACGAGGCATGCACTGGTGCGCTGAGAGATCCGCAGGCCTCAGCGATTAATTGCCCTTTGAGAACATATTCACCGATTCCAACAATCGGGTGGGAAGGTTCGCCCACGTGCTGCGTAATCGGCAATACCAGTTGGTTTGGGACAGGAACCTTCTGTATCGGCTGCTGCGTTGACTGCT